>SCPW01000137.1 GCA_004298605.1 Gallionella sp. | reverse complement strand
GAACGTCGGCTGCATCCCCTCCAAGGCATTGCTGCATGTCGCCAAAGTTATCAACGAAGCCGAAGAAGTGGCGCATCACGGCGTAACTTTCGGCAAACCGAAAATCGACACCGACCAGATCCGCACCTGGAAAGAAAGCGTGATCGGCAAGCTCACCGGCGGGTTGGGCCAGCTCGCCAAACAGCGCAAGGTGCAGGTGGTGCAGGGCGTCGCAAAATTCACTTCGCCCAACAGCCTCGTTGTCGAAACAGCCGAAGGCAATAAGACCATCACGTTTGATAACGCCATCATCGCGGCAGGCTCCAGCGTGGCGCGCATTCCCGGCTTCCCCTACGATGACCCGCGCATCATCGACTCCACCGGCGCATTGAAACTCCAGGACGTGCCAAAGCGCATGCTGATTATTGGCGGCGGTATCATCGGGCTGGAAATGGCCACCGTGTACGATGCGTTAGGCAGCAAAATCAGCGTGGTGGAGTTGGCAGACAGCCTGATTCCCGGCGCGGATCGCGACTTGGTGCGCCCGCTGCACAAGCGTATCGAGAAACGCTACGAAGCGATTTATCTCAAGACCAAAGTCAGCAAGATTGAAGCACTGCCGGGCGGCCTGATGGTCACTTTTGAGGGCGACCAAGCGCCCAAACCGCAACTGTACGACCGCGTGTTGATGGCCGTCGGTCGCCGCCCCAACGGGCGCGACATCGGCGCGGAAGCCGCCGGCGTTACCGTCAACGAACGCGGTTTCATTCCGGTGAACCAGCAAATGCGCACCAACGTGCCGCATATCCATGCGATCGGCGACATCGTCGGCGACCCGATGCTGGCGCACAAAGCGGTACACGAAGGCAAAGTGGCGGCGGAAGTCATCGCCGGACACCATGCCGCATTCGAGCCGCTGACCATCCCTTCCGTGGCTTACACCGACCCGGAAATTGCCTGGATGGGGCTGACCGAAACACAGGCCAAGGCGCAAGGCATCGAGTACGAAAAAGCTGGTTTCCCGTGGGCGGCCTCGGGGCGCGCATTGTCCATAGGCCGCGAAGAAGGCGCCACCAAAGTGCTGCTCGACCCGAAAACCCGGCGCATTCTGGGTGCCGGCATCGTCGGCGCCAATGCCGGCGAATTGATTGCGGAAGCCGTACTCGCATTGGAAATGGGCGCGGATATGGAAGACATCGGCTTAACGATTCATCCGCATCCGACGCTATCGGAAACGCTCGGTTTTGCGGCGGAAATGGCCGAAGGCACGATCACCGACCTGTTGGCTCCGCGCAAGAAGTAATTCCCCCAATCCTAATTCGAAGGCCAAATAACCCGGTAGGGGCGCGATTCATCGCGCCCTTCTTCCGGTGCATAAATAGATCAGGGCGCGATGAATCGCGCCCCTACGATATTTGCTATATTTTTGAAAAAACAGGAGCCGCACCCACAAAAGAAAACACCCGAATATGTCCGACACCGCCAGCCTCTTATCCCTCTTCATCAGCAGCTTTCTCGCCGCGACCCTGCTACCCGGCGGATCGGAAGCCGCGCTGTTCGGCGTGCTCAAAACCTATCCAGAAACTTTGTGGCACGCACTAATCATTGCCACCGCAGGCAACACGCTGGGCGGGATGGTGACCTTCGGCATGGGCTGGCTGCTACCGCAGCGGAAGGGTGGCAGCGAAGCTGCCGGGCACACACCGGCGTACCCCTTGCGGATGCAAACCCGGCAACTCAAGCATGTCGAAAAAGTACGCAGCTATGGTGCGCCGATGTTACTGCTCGCCTGGGTGCCGCTGCTTGGCGATGCGCTATGCCTCGCCGCCGGCTGGCTACGCCTCAACCCGTGGCAAGCCGCCCTTTTTATGGCGATCGGCAAATTCGCGCGCTATTGGGCGATCGCGTCCATTATCGCCTGATATAAGAGCAATCTCGGAAATGCGGGCTGTTCTCGATGCACGAATAGATCAGGGCGTGATGAATCACGCCCCTACAATATATTCAATGGGATTGGGTCGAGCTAGCGTTTACCCTGGCCGCGCTGCTCCGTCCCGGCTTTTGTGTTCCGTCGTGCCGCATCTTGTTGCTGGTCTACGGCATTGAGCTGGGTGGCGCCCAGCCTGGCCTCCACGGCCATGGATACGCCATTGCCCATCTGGATGGTTTGCTCGAACACCTGCTCGTACAGTGAGCCTCCATATTTCACTGCACGCAATTTCAATGTGCCGGGATCCACCTGTATATCGAGCGGGCAGACTCCCTTGAGCTTGCCGTTAACCGACACTTCGGCTCCGGCATCGTCCCCCTCGCAAGCTACGCGCAACATGGAAGTGCCAGCGTGCGAGGCCAGCGGCGCAGCAAAAACAACCGTGAGAAGCAGGCGACGGCAGGGTAAATTCATGTGTGATTATCCTTGGCGTCAGGGAAACCGTTATCATCACAGCGGATTCGCGATTACTCAGCCCGCAACATCCGCAATCCCCAGCCCACACCAAACCCTGTCACGTCGCTCGCCACACCGCCCAGCCCGCCCTCGCAACGGCTGGCGGACAAGTCCACATGCAGCCACGGCGTATCGTCGATAAAGCGCTGCAAAAATCGCCCGGCCAGAATGTGGTCGGCATCGCCGTCCAGCGTGCATTGTTTGATGTCGGCGACCTTGGAATCCAGTGCGGCTTCGTAATCGTCGTCCAGCGGGAAGGCGCACAGCCGTTCGCCGCTTTGCTGCCCGGCCCGCACCGCCTGTTGCAGCAGTGCCTCGCGGTTGCCCAGCACGCCGCTGTAGCGCGCGCCCAGCGCCACCGCCATGCTGCCGGTGAGGGTGGCGAAATCGATCAGTAAATCCGGCTTGGTGCGCGCCGCGAGGGTGAGCGTATCGGCCAGCACCATGCGTCCTTCGGCGTCGGTGTGCATCACTTCGATGGTCGTGCCGTTCAATGCTGTCACGATGTCATTCTGTTTGTAGGCTTTCGGGCTGATATGGTTCTGCGCCAGCGCCAGCCAGCAGTCGATATTCACCGCCAGTTTTTGTTGCGTTGCGGCGAGCAGAATGCCGAGGCACACCGCCGAGCCGTTCATGTCCTCGTGCATACCGTGCATGTGGCGCGCGGGCTTGAGATTGTGACCGCCGGTGTCGAAGCAGATGCCCTTGCCGACCAGCGCAATGGTTTGTTTGGCCTCGGGATGCTTGTAGCTCAAATGCACGATGGCTGCATCTTCTTCCTGGCTGCCCTGCGCCACCGCGACGAATGCGCCCGCGCCCATCTTGCGCAGCTTTTTCATATCAAACTCTTCATGCTGCCAGCCCCGCGTTTTGGCCAGTTCCTTGATGCGTTTGCGGTACTGGCCGGGCGTGAGTTCGTTGGGCGGCAGCACGGTCAGCGTGCGGCACAGCAAATTGCCTTCGGCTTGCGCCTCGATCATGTCAAAGCTGCCGCTAAAACCATACAGCGCAATTTTTTTCAGCGGTTTATGCTGATCTTTCTTCTTGTGTACCGGCAATGGCGCACCGTTGACCCACGCTGCATACACCGCCGCTTCGGCGGCTTGGCGGCGTTGCGCATCATCGCCCTGAACCACGATGGCAACGCTGGCCGGACGCTCGTCCAGCAACAACTGCAATGCCTTGCGGGCTTGCGTTTGTACGGCAAAAACCGGTTTGCCGAAGTCCAGCATCGCCCAAACGATCAGGCTGCCGTTTTCGCCATTCGCCGCAAGCGGCGCATCGGCGAATTCCGCCATTTTCATGCCGCGCCGCTTGAGCACGGCGGCCAGCAAATCGCGTTGCGGCACATCGTGCGGCAGGGTTTTTCCCTTCGGCAGCAGCACCAGCAAATATGCAGCGTTTAGCGTCTTGGGCAGAGTTGGTGAAGTGTTCAGTTGTGCTAGCATTACGACCTCGATGAATGACGGATTGCGTCATTATCCAGCAAAAACTTCTCGTCCGCAGATTACGCAGATTAACGCAGATTCAAACTTGGATTACTTGCCTCAATCCCCCGTAATCGCGGCGATTTTAATCTGTGTAAATCCGCGTAATCTGCGGATAAAAAAGTTTTAAATCTATGCGCGCCTACCTCGACCTCATGCAGCATGTGCTGGAATCGCTTTCTGGGTTTAACACCCCGGCATATTTGGAATAAAAAATGAAGCAATATCTCGATTTATTGAAGACCGTGCTTGAATCGGGTTCGGTTCAAGAAAACCGCACCGGAATAAAAACAATTTCCATCCCCGGCGCGATGATGCGTTTTGATTTGGCCGATGGATTTCCGGCCATTACCACCAAGAGGCTCGCATTTAAGACCGCCATCGGTGAGCTGGTTGGCTTCCTTCGCGCATATAAAAGCGC
>SCPW01000136.1 GCA_004298605.1 Gallionella sp. | reverse complement strand
GTGGTGTGTCCAGAAAAAAAGCCGGAAAATTAGCCGCGCGTGCAGTCGGCCCAGTTGTTCGGCGTTTCGTAGAGGCGCACCCGTTCGAGGCGCAGGCTGTTGCCGTAGGTGTCCCGGTAAGCGGGATCGAGGATGTTGAAAGCGGTTTGCGCGAGATTTTCGGCGGTCGGCACGACATCGAGGATGACGGTCTTGTGGCCGGGTAACGCCGCGAGAAAATCGCATACGGCCTTGTCGCCGCGATACGCCAGGAAAGCGTGATCCCAGGCATCCACCAGCTTTTCATTGGCGATGCGTTTGACGTCGGAGAAGTCCATCACCATGCCTTGCCCGGATTGCCCTTCCGCGGTGATGACCTCGCCGGACAGCGTGATTTCGATGGCGTAGCGATGGCCGTGCAGATGCTTGCACTGGCTGTTGTGGTTGGGGATGCGGTGTCCTGCATCGAATTCCAGGCGGCGGGTGATGAGCATGTTGGTTGAGGTCGATTTTAGTGGCGCGGATTATAGCATCGCGCTGGAACCTTACCGGCCAGACGCTCCCGCAATGTAGGGGCGCGATTTATCGCGCCCTGATTGATTAAAGGGCGCGATGAATCGCGCCCCTACAGGTTGCGCCGGAATGACGGAAATTTTTGGATGAGACGGGCGAATTCTCTTTGTGCTTGTTCGTCTTGAGCCGCGCCGTAGCGCAATGCGCTGTAGCGCGCGGCGAGGTCGCGGATGGCGTCGGCCAGATCCGGGCGGGCGGCGGCGACACGCTGCGCGTAGTCCTGCGCGCCTTCGTGCGCGGCGCGCGGCAGCCCGGCCTCAGCCAGCTTGCGGCATAGTTTGAGCCACGCTTTTTGCACTTTGTCCGGCTGGCGCACAAACAGGTGGCGCAGCATGAACAGCGCGGATAGCGCGATGACCAATCCGATACCCGCCGCCATATTCAAGGCCATTTTCTGCCAGTTGACGGATTCCATGCCGAGCTTGCTCAGGAAGGCGAATTGGCGTTCCGCGTTATAGCCCAGCACCCACTGGTTCCAGCGGTTGGCGATGGTGTCCCAGCCCAGGCGCAGGTCGAGCAGCCACTGCGGCGGGTTGCGCGCCATGAAGGGCAGGGTGGCGTTGTCCGGCAGCGCGGCGGACAAGCCGCGCTGCACGCGCGCCGGGGCGATGGCGGCGGTCGGGTCGATGCGCACCCAGCCCCGCTCGTTCAGCCACACTTCCGCCCAAGCGTGGGCGTCGGATTGGCGCACGATGTAGTAGTTGCCGACATCGTTGAATTCGCCGCCCTGGTAGCCGGTCACCACGCGCGCCGGAATGTGCGCGGCGCGCATCAGGAACACGAAGGCGGAAGCATAGTGCTCGCAGAACCCCTGCCGGGTTTCAAACAAGAAATCATCCACGGCGTGGATGCTGAGCAGCGGAGGTTCCAGTGTGTAGCGGAAACCCTGACGGTTGAAATAGCCGAGCGCGGCGTTTACCACGGCGGCATCGTTTGCGCCGTTGGCGCGCCATTCGCTGGCAAGTTGCCGGGCGCGTGGGTTGAAGGGCGGCAACTGCAAGGCGCGCTGGATTTGCTGTTCGGCTTCGCGCGGATTGGCGCGATAGACGAGATGGGAGCGCACCTCGTAGCGCAGCCGGTCATGGACCGGCTCTTTGGCCAATATCTGGAAATCGTGAGTGAGACCGGCAGGCACCGAAATCCTGTCGGGCATATCGAGCGCAAATAGCCAGGTTTTGTTGTGCGGCTCCAGCGTGACGCTGTAATCGATCGCCTGGTCGAGTCCGGTAAATTGCGGCGCGATGGCGCCCGCAGTTTTGCCCGGTGTCCAGGTGCTCCCGTCAAAATTCCACAGCACCGGCCCGCGCCAATACATTTGCTCGCGGCGCGGCGGCTTGCCGGTGTAGTTGACGCGGAAGGCGACCTCATCCGACAAAATCAGGCGGCTCAAGCTGCCCGGCGACATCTTGTCATCCAGCCCGCTGCTGGCAAAGGCGTCCTGCGGCAAGCCCCACAGCGGACCTTGCACACGCGGAAACAGGACGAACAGAATCAGCGTCAGCGGAACCGCTTGCAGCAGCAAGGTGGCGGCGATGCGCAGGCGCGGCTCAAGCGCGATGCCGGGCGATTGCAGTTGCACCCAAGTGGTCGTGATGACCATCAGGGTGGCGAACAGGTACAGCGCGGTCGGGATGCTTTGCGAGTAGAAAAAATTGGTGATGATGATGAAGCAGGCGAGGTAAATCAGCACCATCGCGTCCCGCGCCGCCCGCAGTTCCATCAGCTTGAGCGTGGTGAACAGGATCAGCAGCGCGACGCCCGCCTCGCGCCCGAACAGGGTGTGAAAACTGAGGCCAATCCCGCCCGCGCTGGCGATGCTGAGCAGCATCAACAGGCGGCGTCCCGGCAGCGCGCTGCCGCTGTAAGTGAGATAGGCGCGCCACAGCAGCAACATGCCGCACAGGGCGCTGACCCATGGCGGCAGATGGTCGGCATGGGGCGCGGTGACCATCAGGATGGTGAGCAGCAGGGCGTAGATGAGTGGTTTGCTCATGATTGCCCTCTCCCCAACCCCTGATGAACTACTAGCCATCTGACTAACCCAGCAAAAGACGCCGGGTAAGTCATTGGTTATCTCCCACAAGTGGGCGAGGGGCTTGCTTTGCTCCCCTCTCACGTTTACGGGAGAGGGGGTGGGGGAGAGGGGCGTTCTGCTGCGGCAAATCGAACAGCGCAATCCTGCGCAGGCATTCGTCGCGCTGCGCCATACCGTTACCGGCAGGCAGTTCACCATCCGGCAGGCGCAGCCCGTAGCGCAAACCTTGCGCCTCGGCATCCAGCACCCAACGCGCCAGGCGCGCCAGTTTTTCCTCGGTATCGCGATCGGGCGCAGCGGAAAAATCCAGCCACAATTCTTCGCCTGCGGACGTGGAAAACTGCTTCACCTGCAAACCCCGTTCGCGCGCATAGGCTTTCCACGCGATGCGCGGCAAGGCGTCGCCCGCGACATATTTGCGCAACCCGGAAAAATCGTCATCCCCGGCTATCGCCCGTTTGCCCGCACCGTCCGGCGATATGCCGGGCGGCAGCGGCGCGTCGGGCAATGGCTTGGGGTAAACCAGGCAGCGCGCATCGAAATGCAAATACGACCAGGCGTGGAACAAGCCGAGCGGGAATTCGGTGTACAGCGTCAATGCGCCCAATTCCAGCCAGCCGCGCCGCGCGGCGGGCAGCGGAAAGGCGATTTCGCTTTCTTGCCCGGCGGGGATGTCGAAACTGACCGTTTTGCCGTTATTGCCACGCAAGCAAAGCCGGTAGCGCGGCAGCTTGTTGTGATTGTGGAAGTGCAACATGAATTGCGCGGTCTCGCCGCCGAATACGGCATCGGCGCGACCGGCGCGGATTTCCAGATGCGCCAGGTTGCGGAAAGTGTGCAGTATCGACATCACCGCCATCATCGCCAGCAGAAAAGTGAGCACATAGCCGAGGCTGAGGTTGTAGTTGATGTCGCCGAGCAGCATGATTAGCAGCAAAAAAGCCAAAGCCAAGCCTTGCTTGGTAGGCAGGATGAAGATGCGG
>SCPW01000135.1 GCA_004298605.1 Gallionella sp. | reverse complement strand
CTCCTCGATGATTTGGCAAACATCTTCCAATGAGATTTCAGTCAGTGTAATGTCAGCGGTCAGGGATGAAAGCATCCCAAGGTCGAATTGGTCGGTCAGGAGGTAGCGAGGAGGTTTGTTCATTGCTCTTCCTCTGCCATGCTTCCTTGCGCATCCCCTGCCATAAACCGCTCCAGCCTGCGAAGAGTGACGAGCATGTCGGATAGGTAGTGTGCCTGACGGCGGTATTGGCTGGCCTCGGCCTCGACTGCTGCTACCAGATCAATATCCCACCCAACGGTGTGTAAAAGCAGATCATCCATGCAGTAGGAAAATATCTGCGAATCCCGCCGTCGGCTTTTGTTGCGCTTCTGGATATATGTCCGGCGTTTTGTTCTTCCAGTTTCCTTCTTGCCATGCCAGCTAATCGTGTACCATTCAATGGAAATGGCGCTTTTGTTTTTATTCATGCGCACCCGGAACTCGAGCGTGTTCTGCTGGCTCCAATCCCTGCTCTTGTTCGTGTCCATGACTTCCTGCAAGTAGCGGTTCCCGAGGTCTTTGGCATTCTCGAATACCTCGTTCAGTTGACCATGAAGCATAGCCTTCACTTCCATAATCCATTCGTCCATACGCGCTTCATTCCCTTTTTAAAGTTAAGGATTGGTAAGCCACATAATCCTTCTGGGCAACACACCTGCTCACCTCGTATATTGATCAGCCTTACATCTGTTGCTACGCTTCATATCCCTCTAGCCAATGCGCTATTGACGGGGCTTCTGACTGACCACAGACCGATGGCGCAAAGCCAAGGATCATTTTTTATCCCATAAGGTACAAAGCCATCGAACCCTTTTGTTATAAGGATTCATGGGGCGAATCGTAATTTCCGCGCCCCGCCCCGCGTGGCCGAAATGCGTCCTTTTTGGACGCATTTCAAAATCCGTGTAATCCAACATCGCCATAGCATCAGGTTCTCTGGCGGTTCATACAATGTCATTTATCGCTACAAATTGACGTTGTGTCCTTGCAGGTTTTCTGCCGTGTAACTGCCAGTTTTCGACGCCTCACTTGGGGCATGTTGACTAACGAAGTACACCTGGAGAAAACCTGACATGAATGTTCTCGGAATCGATATTGGCTATTCAAATCTCAAGCTGGCCTATGGGCAGCAAGGAGCTGAACCTAAAGTTTTGTTGCGCCCGGCTGGCGCTGCACCGGCAGACCGCATGGGTGAAAAAATCAGCAGCAATGAGGAGGAAAATTTTCTGCGCGTGCTGGTAAACGACGTGCCGTTTGTCGCGGGTATATCACCGGATCGTGCCGAACTCTGGAGTCGTGAACTGCATGAAAACTATCCGTCCACCGACTCTTACCGCGCCCTCTTCTATGCTGGCTTGTTGCTTTCCGAATTCGATCAGATTGACCTTGTCGTGACCGGCCTGCCGGTTAATCAATACCTCAACCATGAGTTACGGGAACGACTGGCCGGGCAGATGCAGGGTGAACACCAAATCACACCTCGCCGGAAAATCACCGTGAACAAGGTCAAGGTCGTCCCGCAACCAGTTGGTGGTTTCGTTGACTACGTCTGGAATTTGCCGGATGCAGCGGAAATTGAAGACAGCCGGGTTCTGGTTGTTGATCCAGGTTTCTTCTCCGTGGATTGGGTATTGATAGGCAATGGCGAACTGCGCCGCCAGTCCTGCGGCACCAGCCTGGAAGCGTCATCGGTGATTCTCGATGAGGCCGTCAGGTTAATCGCTGAGGATTTCGGCGGCAATGTCGGCAGAGAACGGCTTGAGCACACTCTGCGCAATGGCCTTGCCCATGTGCGCCTGTTTGGCGAGCGCGTCGAAGTGGCATCCTATCTGAAAAAGGCCG
>SCPW01000134.1 GCA_004298605.1 Gallionella sp. | reverse complement strand
TGCCGTTCGTGATGGTTCAGCGCGTCATAAAGGTGCGCATTCTATCGTTAAATGCGGTGCAAGTTGAGATACTCTGCCTACGCGCAGCGGCAAGTTTATTTCAGCCGCCGGATATTGGCGCCCAGTGCCGACAGCTTGGCTTCAATATGTTCGTAGCCGCGATCCAGATGGTAGATGCGGTCTATCACAGTTTCGCCTTGCGCCACCAGTCCGGCGATGACCAAGCACGCCGAGGCGCGCAAATCGGTCGCCATGATGGTTGCGCCGTCCAGTTGCGCGCAGCCTTTAATCACGGCGGTGTTGCCCTCGACGTCGATCTGCGCGCCCAAACGGCGCAATTCCTGCACGTGCATAAAGCGGTTTTCAAAAATGGTTTCGACCACCATCGCGCTGCCTTCCGCGATGGTATTCAAAGCCATGAATTGTGCCTGCATATCGGTGGGAAAGGCCGGGTAAGGTGAGGTGCGCACGTTCACCGCCTTCGGGCGTTTAGACATTTGCAGGTTGATCGTGCCGCCCTCTACCCAGGTCGTTGTACTGGCTTCGTGCAATTTTTCCAACACGTTATCGAGAATGTCGGCGCGCGCATCGGTCAGCGTGATGTTGCCGCCGGTCGCCGCTGCGGCGACCAAAAATGTGCCGCTTTCGATGCGGTCCGGCATGACGCGATGGCTGGCTCCGTGCAATTTTTCCACGCCGGTGATGGTGATGGTGTCGCTGCCCGCGCCTTCGATCTTTGCGCCCATGGCGATCAGGCAATGCGCCAGATCCACCACTTCCGGCTCGCGCGCCGCGTTTTCCAGCACGGTCACACCATCCGCCAGCGTTGCCGCCATCATCAGGTTTTCCGTGCCGGTGACGCTCACCAGATCAAAGCAGATATGCGCGCCCTTGAGCCGTTTGGTTTGCGCGTGGATGTAGCCGTGTTCGATATGGATTTCCGCGCCCATCGCCTGCAGCCCCTTGATGTGCAGATTGACCGGGCGCGAGCCGATGGCGCAGCCGCCGGGCAGCGAAACCCGCGCCTCGCCGAAGCGCGCCACCAGCGGGCCCAGCACCAGAATCGCGGCGCGCATGGTTTTCACCATATCGTAGGGCGCTTCGAGCTTGTCGATGTGGGCGGCCGATAAAGCGACCTGATCGCCGTTTACCGCTATCGCCACACCCATCTGTTGCAGCAATTTGCGCATGGTGGCGACATCGTTCAAATCCGGCACGTTGGCAAGCTGCAATGAATCACCGCTCAGCAAGCTGGCGCACAGTATCGGCAGAGCGGCATTCTTGGCGCCGGAAATGCGCACCTCGCCGTTGAGGCAGTTGCCGCCCTGAATCGCTAATTTTTGCATTGTAATTTTTGCCACTCTTCCGGCGTGTAGGTTTTCATCGACAGCGCATGAATATCCTGGCGCATCCTGTCACCCAGCGTTTGGTAGACCAACTGGTGGCGCTGCACGCGGCTTTTGCCCGCAAACGCATCGCTGACCACCACCGCCTCGAAGTGGATGCCATCGTCTCCACTGACGCTTAAATGCTCGGTTGCCATGCTCTGCGCGATATTGAGGCGAATACTTTCTGGAGTAACCATCCTGGAAATTTACCGTTTGTTAATTGGGGGTTGTGTATGGGGTACGCGGCCTTGGCTGCGCTTGGTAAAGCGGCGGCGTGTATATCAGGCGGATTGCCGGGGCAACAGCTCGGCCACGCCATACAAACCTGCCAGGCTCAGCAAATCATCGGGCAAGCCGGTCACGCGCAAGTCATGCTGCCCGCGCCGTGCGGCTCTCGCCCAACCCAGCAACAGGCTGACCGCCGCCGAATCGACCGATTCAACCTGTGAAAAATCAACCAGTAAATCCTCGCTGACCAAATGCTGCAAACCTGTTTCAAACAGGGCGGGCACAGTCGCGATATTCAACTGGCCGCGCACCATCAATTTTTCACCTTCGCGCGTAATCATTTGGCATCCGTTTTGCGCAATGCCACATTTGCCGCGCTGGCGTTTTTGTTGGACAGCGTTTTGATCAGGCCGTCGATACCTTTTTCCTGTATTTCTGAGGAGAAGGTGCCGCGATAGCTGGTCACCATGCTGACCCCTTCTATGGTCACATCGAATGCCTTCCAGCCATCGGCCTTTTTCATCATTTCATAATCGACCGGAATCGGCGGCGAGCCCGGTTTGTTGATGGTGGTCTTGATGGTCACTTCAGCAGCATCGGCGGCCATTTTGAACGGTTTTACGTCTACCGTCTGATCGCGGTACACGGTAAACGCCTTGGTATAAGTGCGCACCAGCAAGTTGCGGAATTCGGTCACCAGAGCCTGCTTTTGCTCGGGGGTCGCGGTGCGCCAATGCTTGCCTACCGCCAACTGCGTCATGCGCGTGAAGTCGAAATGCGGCAGCACCTTGGCATCCACCAACTCCAGAATCTTTTTCTGGTTGCCCGCCTGGATATCCTTGTCCTGTTTGACGATCGTGAGGACTTCCTGCACGGTCGTGCTGATTAACGCATCCGGCGCGGTTATCTCGGCCTGCGCAACGCCGATCATGCATAAAAATCCCGCGACAATTTTCAACAACCCATTCATCTGTTAAAGCTCCTCTGATTATTTGGCCGGTTCTTCGGCCTTGCTGTAGATAAACTTGCCGATCAGATCTTCCAATACCATCGCGGATTGGGTCTTTTTCAGTTGTTCTCCATTCTTCAGCATCTCTTCGTCGCCGCCCGGCATCAGGCCGATGTACTGCTCGCCCAGCAAACCGGAAGTCAGAATGTTGGCAAACGTATCCTTGGGGAATTGATAACGCTTGTCCAAGCTCATCACCACCTTGGCTTCATAGCGCCCCGTGTCCAGTGTAATGTCCGTCACACGCCCTACCAGCACGCCCGCGCTCTTGATCGATGCCTTCGTTTTCAGGCCGCCGATATTCGTAAAATAGGCGTGTACCTGATAGGTATCAGACATGTTGTAGGTGCCGAGGTTCCCGACCTTCATTGCCAGCATCACCAGCGCGGCGATGCCTCCTACCACGAATATGCCTACCCATAAATCCAGCGTAGTGCGTTCCATAACTCAATTTCCCCTAAACATGATTGCAGTCAAAACGAAGTCCAGCATCAGAATCGCCAGCGACGAGGTAACCACCGTGCGCGTGGTCGCGCCAGAAACGCCCTCCGCGGTAGGCGGTGCGTCATAGCCTTCGAACAATGCGATCACCGTCACCGCGATACCGAACACCACGCTTTTGATGACGCCATTCAGTATGTCCTCGCGGAAATCCACCGCCGCCTGCATTTGCGACCAGAATGAACCTTCGTCAACACCGATCTGCACCACACCGACAAAATAGCCGCCAAACACCCCCGCCGCGCTGAACATGGCAGCCAGCAAGGGCATGGAAATGACTCCCGCCCAGAAGCGCGGCGCGAC
>SCPW01000133.1 GCA_004298605.1 Gallionella sp. | reverse complement strand
CTTTCATCGAAAAGATAAAAAGTGGCCAGAATTTTCCCCAGGTTGTGGAACATGGAGCAGACCATCACCTCCTCGGCGTCGCGGATTTTGCGCCCGACCGACAATTGCGCGGCGACCATGCTCGAAAAAATCGCCTGTATGATTTCGTCCTTGAGCTGTACGGCCTGCGCCTTGTTTTGCAGGAATTCCAGCAGGATCAGCGTCATCGCGATGTTGCGCACCGACTCGAAGCCGAGGATCACCACGGCCTTGGAGATGGTGTTGATGGTGCCGCCAAATTGCCCGTAAGAAGCGGTATTGACCAGTTTCAGCAGTTTGTTCGTAAGGGCGAAATCCTGCAGGATGGCGCTGGCGAGTTTGCTGCTGCTCGCCGATTCGGAAGAGACGATCCTGTTGATTTCTGAAATGCTGTTGGACAGGGCCGGAAAATCTTTTTTGCTGCGCATGCGGCGGAGCAAAAACTCCAGCGTACTATGCTCGTCGCCTTGGGCGGTTGCCGCTTCGTGCGCCTCGCCGAGGTAGCCCTGCAAGGCTTGTTTCATGTCCGCCGCGCCCGGATAACGTTCCTCGGGGTTTTTTGCCACAGCCTTGAGGATAATGGACTCCAGCTTTTCGTCCACCTGCTCGTTCCGGGTCGATGGCGCGGCGATCTTGTCGTGCGCCGCACGGTTCAAAACCTCGTACACGCTATCTCCGCCGACAGCAAATTTTCCGGTCACCATCTCGTAGAGCATCGTGCCGACGGAATAGATGTCCGCCTGGAAATCGCCGCGCTGCCCGGAAATCAGTTCGGGGGCCACATAGCGGGGCGTCCCGCTCAGGGCGGGGTCGTGGGGCTGCTCCTGGTCGCCGGGCACCCTCGCCAACCCGAAGTCCATCACCATCGGTATGCCGTTATCGGCAATCATGATATTGGCCGGTTTTATGTCCAGATGGGATACGCCCCGCGAATGCGCGTAAGCGAGGCCTTCCAGCACGCCGCGCGCGATTTCGGCAGCCTGCACAAACGGCAGGTTTTTTTTCCGCTTCAGCAGTTGGGCGAGAGTTTCACCCTCGACATAGGCATAGACCAGGTAAGGGGTGTTCCGGTGTTCGCCGGAATCGTACAGGGCGATGATGTTGGGGTGCTGGAGCTTGCTGACAATGCGCGCCTCGTGGGCCAATTGACCGGTGCCTGGGGCGAAATTGCGCAGTGTTTTGATCGCCACCCGCCGGTCGAGCTGCGGGTCGTGCGCAAGATAAACGGCGCCCTGCCCACCCTTGCCAATCTCACTCAATATTTCAAAACGACCAATCAATTGTCCAGACATAATTAACCAGAATTGAGTTACACAGAGTAGGGTTTCGGCTAATGCAGGAAGCATGAAACAGGTGTTGCCTGAAAAACTTGGACGCCTCCCATGACGCCAATGAGGCTTATTCTACACCATGAGGTTGGTCGTCAAATGATGCGTTAGCCATATATGGACGCACCCGGAACTGCAATAGCAATCATTCGGTTCTGCCATCACTTCATGATTGTCTGTGCAATCGCTGGAAACGTTCATTTGCTGCCCGTGTTGCCCTTAAATCCACCCGCTATCCGCGTATCCGGGCTTGTGTTTTGCGTGTCGTAGGCCGACCGTGTGCCATCTATCAATAGGGTACGCTGGTAGGCGGCACATATAATTCAGTGAGGTAAACCCCCGGCTATGCCGGGGGACTAAGCAAGGTTCGACCGTGTGATACGGTCGCTCCAGCTTTATTCCCTCCCCTTCAAGGGGAGGGTTAGGGTGGGGATGGGTTTGAGTGGTGGAGCAGATACGTACAGCGTAACCCCCACCCCCATCCCAACCTTTCCCCTGAAGGGGAAGGAGGAAAACTTGGCCGCCTTCAGGCGGCTCACGGTTTTATCGGCCCCTTTGAGGTGCTCACCTAATAAGCCCCCGGCTTTGCCGGGGGTAATTTAACTCAATTTCTAATTTATAAATGCCGTAATGAGCACCCTTAATTTTTGGGGTGCCATAATGAGCATGACGGCGAGAGGGCATGAAGCGCTTAAACGGGCAGAAGCGCAACTGATCCAGGCGAAGACGGTAGAGCAATTGCGGCAGGCGCAGGCGGTGATACTTCCCTTGTCATATGGTCTGTCGCTGGAACAGACCGCAGACATACTTGGAATATCGGTAAGCTGGGCGTGCAAATTACGCACCCGCTTTGCGCGTGGCGAATTGGCCAACAGGTGCGCGCCGCGCGGACATCGTCCACGGCAAAATATGAGCATGGAAGATGAAGCGGAGTTTTTGGCGCCCTTCTTCGAGAAAGCCTCGGCAGGCGGCATTCTGGTGGTGGGCGAGATCAAACGGGCGCTGGATGCCAGATTGGGGCGCAAGACCGCACTGGCCTCGGCCTACAACCTGCTGCACCGGCATGGATGGCGCAAGCCGGCTCCCGACAAGCGGCATCCCAAGGCGGATGTTCCGGCGCAGGAAGAGTGGAAAAAAAACTCCAAGACACCCTCGCGGAAATCTGCCAAAGCTGGCCGGGCGAAGAGCCGATCCGGCTGATGTTTCAAGATGAAGCGCGCTTCGGGCGCATCTCCGGCACGCGCCGCTACCGGTGCCAAGCCCACCCGCCCGATGGTCGAGGCGGTGGTCACGCGGGAATACACCTATGCTTACGCCGCCGTGTCCGTTGCCGATGGCGAGCTGGGCACCCTTATCTTGCCGCACGCCAATGGCGACTGTATGCAGTTGTTCCTCGATGAGGTGGCGGCAAGACGCCCCGCTGACCGCATTGTCATGGTGCTGGACGGTGCGGGCCGGCATCGGAGCCAGGAATTGGCGCCGCCCGCAAACCTGCGCCTGCTCAAGCTGCCGCCTTATTCTCCCGAACTCAATCCGGTCGAGCATCTATGGGATGATTTGCGCGAAAAATCTTTCCATAATCTTGTCTTCGACAGCATCGACGCGCTTGAGGGGGACCTCGAATCTGCACTGCGTGAAATGGAAAATGACCTCGCCCGCGTTCGATCCATCGTCGCTTGGCCGTGGATCATTAAATCACTTGTAACTTAGAAATTGAATTACTGCGTACCGGCGCGGGCCACGCGGTTGCGGCCCTGGTCTTTGGCCTGGCGCAACGCCTGTTCGGCCAGTTTAAAAAGCGCATCCGCATCCACCTGATTGGTGTAGTTGGCGACGCCAATGCTGGCGGTCAGGCCGCGATGGGGCCAGTTTTCCGCTTCGATCATGGCGCGGATACGTTCGGCAATTTGCAGCGCGCCTTTGCTGTCGGTTGCCGGCAGGATGATCGCAAACTCTTCGTCGCCGCAGCGCGCCACCATGTCGCATAGGCGCGCCGTGCCGCTCAGTATTTGCGCGATCCGGCGCAATGCCCGGTCTCCTGCCGGGCGGCCAAACTCATCGTTGAACGGCCCGAAATGGTCGATACCGATCATCAGCAGGCTGAGCGGGGTGGAATAGCGGAAGGTGCGCTCCCATTCTGCAATCAACGTTTCTTGAAAGGCGTGCCGGTTGTACAGTTGGGTCAATTCGTCGATCGCATTTTGCGAAGCGGATACGGCGTTGAGCCGGACCAGTTCTTCCTGGCAGCTCCCCAGCGTGTTGAGCAATTTGCGCAATTCGAGCTGGGCCATCACCTGCCTGGACAGGCAACGCAAAGCCTCCAGCGCATGTTCGTCCAGGCTGCGCGGCTGCCGGTCAAGCACGCAGATTGTTCCCAGCACCTCGCCATTCCCGGTCACCAGCGGTGCGCCGGCATAGAAGCGGATATGCGGCTCGCCCGCGACCAGGGGGTTGGAAGCAAAGCGCGGGTCTTTGCTGGCGTCTTCGATTACCAGCAAATTATCCGGGTCGGCGAGGGCGTGCGCGCAGAAAGCGGATTCCCTGGGTATTTGCGCGAGCGCCAGGCCCGTGCGCGATTTGAACCACTGGCGCGTTTCATCCACCAGGGAGATCAGCGCGATGGGCGTGCCGCAAATATTCGCGGCGAGGTAGGTCATGTCATCGTAAGCCTGCTCGGCTGCCGAGTCGAGGATGGCATAGCCCGACAAAGCCCGCAGGCGGGACGGTTCGTTTTCCGGCACAGGTATATTCACGCCAACCCCATCAGGTCATTTTTAAATGTTGCGTTCCGCTCATCACATCGCGCCCGACGGCGTTCCTGCTTTCGAGCTTGATGCGCAGGCGCAGGTCGTTCACCGAATCGGCATTTTTCAGCGCTTCTTCATATGTGATGACCTCGGAATCGAACAGGTCAAACAAGGCCTGGTCGAAAGTCTGCATGCCGAGCTCGCGCGATTTCGCCATCACTTCCTTGATGCCATGCACCTCACCCTTGAAAATCAGGTCGGAAATCAGCGGGGAGTTGAGCAGGATTTCCATCGCGGCCGCGCGACCGACGCCGTCTTTTTTCGGGATCAGGCGTTGCGAAATGAGCGCCTTGACGTTCAGCGACAAGTCCATCAGCAATTGTTCGCGCCGCTCTTCCGGGAAGAAATTGATGATGCGATCCAATGCCTGATTGGCGCTGTTGGCGTGCAGCGTGGCCATGCACAGGTGGCCGGTTTCGGCGAAAGCCACGGCGTATTCCATGGTTTCGCGGTCGCGGATTTCGCCGATCAGGATCACGTCGGGCGCCTGGCGCAGCGTGTTCTTCAGCGCGTTGTGCCAGGACTCGGTATCCACGCCGACTTCGCGGTGGGTGATGATGCAGTTGGCGTGCTCGTGAACATATTCGACCGGATCCTCGATGGTGATGATGTGGCCGAAGCTGTTCCGGTTGCGGTGCCCCAGCATCGCGGCGAGCGTGGTGGATTTGCCGGAGCCGGTCGCGCCGACCAGGATCACCAGCCCGCGCTTGGTCAGCACAATATCCTTGAGCACTGCCGGCATGCCCATCTGGTCGAGATCGGGAATTTTGGTGGTGATGGTGCGCAGCACCATCCCGACACGCTGCTGTTGCATGAATACGTTGACGCGGAAGCGGCCGATGCCGGGCGGGCTGATCGCGAAATTGCATTCGTGGGTGGCTTCGAACTCGGCCGCCTGGCGGTCGTTCATAATGCTGCGCGCCAATTCCTGCGTATGCTGCGGGGTGAGCGCCTGGTTGGAGACGGGAGTCATTTTCCCATCAACCTTGAACGCCGGCGGGAAACCTGCGGTGATGAACAAATCGGAGGCTTTCCTGCTGATCATGCCGCGCAGCAGATTGTGTATCAGCTCGGTGGCCTGGTCTCTTTCCATGACAAAAAACTCCTAGTGTATCCTAACGTAAAGACCTCGGTCAGCCGGGAAACAGGTCTTTGTTCATGGCCTTGCCGCGCGCTTCCGCAGGGGTAATGGTGTTGTTTTTGACCAGGTTGGACAGGCATTGGTCGAGTGTCTGCATCCCCATGTTCTGGCCGGTCTGGATGGCCGAATACATCTGCGGCACTTTGGCTTCGCGGATCAGGTTCCGGATCGCGGCGGTACAGATCATGATCTCGTGCGCGGCCACCCGACCGGAGCCGTCCTTGGTCTTGAGCAGGGCTTGCGAAATCACCGCGCGCAGCGATTCGGACAGCATCGCGCGCACCATTTCCTTTTCGTCGGCAGGGAATACGTCGATGATGCGGTCGATGGTTTTTGCCGCCGAGCTGGTGTGCAGCGTGCCGAACACCAGGTGGCCGGTTTCGGCGGCCGTCATGGCAAGGCGGATGGTTTCCAGGTCGCGCATTTCGCCGACCAGGATCACATCGGGGTCTTCGCGCAGAGCAGAGCGTAGCGCGTTGTTGAACGACAGCGTATGCGGCCCCACTTCGCGCTGGTTAATCAGGCATTTTTTGCTTTCATGCACGAATTCGATGGGGTCTTCCACGGTCAGGATGTGCCCCAATTCCTTTTCGTTGATGTAATTGACCATCGCCGCCAGCGTGGTGGATTTTCCCGAACCGGTCGGGCCTGTCACCAGCACGAGGCCGCGCGGGAATTCGGAAATGTCGGTAAAAATTTTCGGCGCTTTCAGGTCTTCCAGGGAAAGGACTTTGGATGGAATGGTGCGCATGACCGCCGCCGCGCCGCGATTCTGGACAAACGCGTTGACGCGAAAACGCGCCAGGTTGGGAACCTCGAAGGAGAAATCCACCTCCTTGTTTTCCTCGTAAAATTTGCGCTGCCCGTCGTTCATGATGTCATACACCATGGCGTGGACTTCCTTGTGCCCCATCGAAGGCAGGTTGATGCGGCGCATGTCGCCATGCACGCGGATCATGGGCGGCAAACCGGCGGAAAGGTGCAAGTCGGAAGCCTTGTTTTTGACACCGAAGGCAAGCAGTTCAGTGATATCCATTATAATCTTTCCCTTGTGATGGGGCGGCTTGGCCGCCGCGTGGGATTATGACAACAATAGCTTCCAACTTGCAAGCCGCGCGCGCCGCGATAGCGGCAGCGGCTGCCGGGGCGGGGCGCGCCGCAGATGACATCGCCTTGCTGGCGGTCAGCAAGACGTTCGCGCCCGATGCGATACGCGAGGCTTATCGTGCGGGGCAGTTGCGCTTTGCGGAAAGCTATGTGCGGGAGGCTATGGAGAAGCGCGCCGCGCTGCATGGATTGCCGATTGAGTGGCATTACATCGGGCCGATCCAAAGCAACAAGACGCGCGCCATTGCAGAAAACTTTGCCTGGGTCCACAGTGTGGACCGGCCGAAGATCGCCGAACGGCTGTCGGCGCAACGCCCGGCGCACCTGCCGCCGCTGCAAGTATGTTTGCAGGTCAATACCAGCGGGGAAGCCAGCAAAAGCGGCGTATCTCCAGACGAAGTGCTTGGTTTGGCTCACGCCATTGCACTGCTACCCAACTTGAAGTTGCGCGGATTGATGGCGGTTCCCGCGCCCTGTGATGATGTTGCCACACAGCGTTTGCGCTTTGCGCAGTTGCGCGAGTTGCGCGATCAAATCAATCGGCAAGGTT
>SCPW01000132.1 GCA_004298605.1 Gallionella sp. | reverse complement strand
GGCAAGGATCACACGCTGTTTGCAAAGATCACCGGCAAAGTCGTGTTCGCCATCAAGGGCGCGCAAAATCGTAGAACTGTTTCCATCGTCGCTGCTGCGTAAGCAGTACACGCCGGAACAAATCAGCCCTATCGCAAGGTAGGGCTTTTTTATTTGTATCGTACACTTTGGTTCCGGCTCGCCCGGCTCAGGCTCAGGCTCATGAAATTTATTGACGAATCCAAAATCGAGGTCTTTGCGGGCAAAGGCGGCAACGGCATCGCCAGCTTTCGCCGCGAAAAATATATCGACAAGGGCGGCCCGGACGGCGGCGATGGCGGGCGCGGCGGCAGCGTGTACGCGATGGCGGACCGCAACATCAATACGCTGGTGGACTATCGCTTCGCCCGGACGCACCGTGCCAAAAACGGCGAATCGGGGCGCGGCTCGGATTGTTACGGCAAGGGCGCCGATGACGTCATACTGCGCATGCCGGTCGGCACCGTCATCACCGACATCAACAGCGGCGAAGTCATCGCCGATCTCACCCACGACGGCGAAAAAATCCTGCTCGCCCAAGGCGGCATCGGCGGCCTGGGCAACATTCATTTCAAATCCAGCACCAACCGCGCACCGCGCCAATGCACTCCCGGCACCGAGGGGGAAGCGCGCGAATTGCAGCTCGAATTAAAAGTACTCGCCGATGTAGGGCTGCTGGGCATGCCCAACGCGGGCAAATCCACGTTCATCCGCGCGGTTTCCGCCGCCCGCCCCAAAGTCGCCGACTACCCGTTCACCACCTTGCACCCCAATCTTGGCGTGGTGCGCGTGTCGCACGAAAAGAGTTTCGTCATCGCCGATATTCCCGGCCTGATCGAAGGTGCGGCGGAAGGCGCCGGGCTGGGACACCAGTTTCTGCGCCACCTGGCGCGCACCCGCTTGTTGCTGCATCTGGTGGACATCGCGCCGATGTATGAAGGGACCGATCCGGTCGCCGAAGCGAACGCTATTCTCAACGAACTGAAAAAATACGATCAATCGTTGTATGAAAAACCGCGCTGGCTGGTTTTGAACAAACTGGATCTGCTGCCGGATCGCGATGAAAAAACCGCTGCCTTCCTCAAAAAGTTCACAGACTTTGACCGCCACTTCGCCATCTCGGCGATTAACGGCGAGGGCTGCAAGGAATTGACTTATTCGATTATGGAACACTTGCTGCAAACGGCTGCAAAGGAACAACAAGCCGTGGCAGATAGTGCGCAGGAATCCGACGCAGATACCATTTAAGAGTGCTATGAAAACCGTATTGACCCAATGCAAGCGCATCGTCGTCAAAGTAGGCAGCAGCCTGGTGACCAACCAAGGCGCGGGGCTGGATCTTAACGCGCTCGGCAACTGGGCACACCAAATCGCCAGGCTCAATGCCAGCGGGCACGAGGTGGTGCTGGTCTCTTCCGGCGCTATCGCCGAAGGCATGCAACGCCTCGGCTGGAGCGCGCGCCCCACTTCGATACACGACTTGCAGGCCGCCGCCGCCGTCGGGCAGATGGGCTTGGTGCAAGCCTATGAAAGCTGCTTCCGCCAGCACAGTCTGCATGCCGCGCAAATCCTGCTCACCCACGCCGACCTGGCCAACCGCGAGCGTTACCTGAACGCGCGCACCACGCTGATCACGCTGCTCGCGCTGCGCGTCATCCCCATCATCAACGAGAATGACACGGTGGTGACGGACGAAATCAAATTCGGCGACAACGATACGCTGGGCGCGCTGGTCACCAACCTGATCGACGCCGACGCGCTGGTCATCC
>SCPW01000131.1 GCA_004298605.1 Gallionella sp. | reverse complement strand
CCAAGCAGGCGGCGGTGGCGGAGATCGAGGCGGCGTAGGGTGGGCACACCTTTGTGCCCACGCTGATTACCACACCGCGTGGGCAGATGAAACCATGCCCACCCTACAAAATTAAATTTGTACATGCCTTCAACTTTGGCCGACTGGCTAACCTACCTCGAATCCCTGCACCCCAAAACCATCGCGCTCGGTCTGGAGCGCGTGGCGCAAGTCAAACAGCGGCTCGATCTCAACCCTGATTTTCCGGTCATCGTGGTTGGCGGCACCAACGGCAAAGGCTCGGTGTGCGCGATGCTGGAAAGTATTTTGCACGCCGCCGGATACCGCGTCGGCTGTTACACCTCGCCGCATCTGCTGCGTTACAACGAGCGGGTGCGCATCGCCAAACAACAGGCCAGCGATGCGGAGTTGTGCGCTTCGTTTGAGAAGATTGAGCGGGCGCGGTGTGGTGTAGGTCGGGATTCATCCCGACATGCGCATGTCGGGATGAATCCCGACCTACAAATTCCGCTTACCTATTTCGAGTTTGGCACGCTTGCTGCGATGCAGTGTTTCATCGAGCACAAGGTGGATGTTGCGATACTCGAAGTGGGGCTGGGCGGCAGGCTGGATGCGGTGAATGTGTTTGATGCCGATTGCGCGGTGGTGGCCAGCGTGGACATCGACCACACCGATTATCTGGGCGATACGCGCGAACAGATCGCCTTCGAGAAGGCAGGGATTTTTCGGGCCGACAAAGTGGCGGTTTGCGCGGATAGGGATGTGCCGCAGGCGATACTCACACAGGCGCGACAGATTGGAGCGGAGTTGTGGTGTATCGGAAATGAGTTCAGTTTTGCGGAAGGTTTGCTTCCCTCTCCCGCAGGCGGGGGGGGGGATGGGGGGCGAGGCGGGGAATTCGCAGAGCATGCTCTGCGCCCGCCGAGCGGTTCCGGCCTGCCAGCCGGAACGCGCACTGCAAGTGAGGGTGGTGGTGATGGAGCGCACACTATTTCCATTGCACAATCCCTCACCCTAACCCTCTCCCGCCTGCGGGAGAGGGAATTGAAACAGTGGAATTATCACGGGCATAGCGGTGCGCGCAACGCGCTGCCTTACCCCGCCTTGCGCGGTGCATTCCAGTTGCACAACGCCAGCGCGGCACTGGCGGCGCTGGATGCGTTGAAAGACCGTTTGCCGGTGAGCATGGAAGCGGTGCGGCGCGGGTTGGTCGAAGTGCAACTGGCGGGGCGTTTCCAGTTTGTGCCGGGCAAACCTGCGCTGATTCTGGATGTGGCGCACAACCCTCATGCGGCGCGTTCGCTGGCACAGAATCTGGCCAGCTTGCCGCCGTGCCCGCATACTTGGGCGGTGTTCGCCATGCTCAAGGATAAGGACATGGCGGGCGTGGTTGCCGCACTCGACCCGCACATCGACACCTGGCTGGTGGCTGGTATCGCCGCGCCGCGCGGTGCGACCACCGATGAGCTGGCGCAAGTATTGCGGCAGAGCGGGGTGCGCGGCGAGGTTCTGGCCTTCAAAAACATCGCGGAAGCGTCGAGTTATGCCTATAACGCGGCAGGCGAAAATGATAGAATCGCGGCCTTTGGATCGTTTTATACCGTGGCGGAAGTGATGGCCTCGAGAGCGTTGCGGGTTTGGTAGAAAAAGTTCAGAGGTTCCCGGGAGGGAGCCTCTGGAAATCCGTTTTTCGGGATGAAGCGCAAGGAGCCGCGCAGCGAACGACGAGACATATCGGATGGATAGGCGAGGAGTGAGCGAGCACGCGACGCCGCGATTCGCCCGAAAAATGGATTTATAGAGGTTCCCGGAAGCATGGCGAAACAGTTGACAGACGAGGAGTCGAATCTCAGGCGCAAAGCGCGCCGCCGGTTGATCGGCGCGATTGCGCTCACGCTGGCGGTGGTGGTGATATTGCCGATGGTGCTGGATAGCCAACCCAAGCCTACCGGGCAGGATATCGATCTGCGTATTCCCGCGCCCGACAAAGTCGGCGAGTTTGTTCCGGGTCAGGCCGTTTCAGAAGTGGCGGAGGCGTTGCCGCTGGCCGTCTCCACGGTCGCGGTTGCCCCGGTTCAGTCTGCCGTGGCGCAAGCCGACACAGTTAAGCCGGTCGAAGCATCCGGCAAAGAGCCGGTCGAAGCAAGCAAACCCGGAACGGAAATTCAGGCTCAATCTGCCGTGAATACACCGCCGGAACCCAAGGCTGTAGAGCCTAAAGGTGCGGAACCCGAGAGCGCGGACAAACCGGCCAGCGCCGAACACTACGTCACGCAGGTCGGCGCATACTCCAACCACAATACCGCGAAGCAGGAAGCGGACAAGCTGAAAAAATGGGGCTTTAAAGTTTATACCGAAAAATCGGGCGACAAAATTCGCGTGCGAGTGGGTCCCTACACCGAGCGCGAAAAAGCGGAAAAGGTGCGCCAGTTGCTGGAAAAACATGGCGTTCATTCGGTGGTAATAGGTGTTCAATGACCGGCTTTGATTTTGCCGTTATCGCGATAGTGCTGGTTTCGTTGTTGCTCGGTTTGTGGCGTGGCTTGGTCTATGAGGTGTTGTCGCTGCTGGGCTGGCCGATCGCGTTTGTGTTGAGCAGATTGTTTGCCAATGACGTTGCGCCATTTGTGCCGATGGAGCAAGAAACATTGCGGATCACTGTGGCCTATGTGCTGGTGTTTATCGCCGCACTGATCGCCTGGAGCGTGCTGGTGTGGCTGTTCTCCAAACTGGCGAAAGCGATCGGGCTGGGCTGGCTGGATCGCGTGTTGGGCGGGTTGTTCGGGATATTGCGCGGCGGGCTGGTGATACTCGCGGTAGTGTGGCTGGCCGGATTGACGGATATTCCAAAACAGCCGTTCTGGCGCACCGCGCAGATGAGCAAACCGGCGGAAGATGCCGCCTTGCTGACCAAAGCGTGGCTGCCGGACAACATCGCGCGCCGCATCCATTACGGAATTCGTAGTTAACTATCAGGATAAAAACCATGTGTGGCATTCTCGGAGTCGTTTCGCATACCCCGGCCAACCAGTTGTTGTATGACGGTCTGCAAGTTTTGCAGCATCGCGGTCAGGATGCCGCAGGTATCGCCACGCTGGACGGGCGCACTTTTCACCTGCACAAAGGCAACGGGCTGGTGCGCGACGTGTTCCGCACCCGCAATATGCGCGCGCTGACCGGCAACGCGGGGATCGCGCATGTGCGTTATCCGACCGCCGGTTCTGCGGTGGATCACAACGAGGCGCAGCCGTTTTATGTGAATTCGCCGTTCGGCATCGTGCTCGGCCACAACGGCAACCTGACCAATACCGAAGAATTGAAGAAACAGTTGTTCGTGGATGATTTGCGCCACGTCAACACCAACTCCGATTCGGAGGTGTTGCTGAATGTTTTCGCGCACGAATTGCAGGCCAGATCCAGAGGTTTGCGCCTGGATGTGCCGACCATCTTCGACGCGGTATCCGCCGTGCATCGGCGCTGTCGCGGCGCGTATGCCGTGGTGGCGATGATTGCCGGTTACGGCCTGCTGGCGTTCCGCGATATTCACGGCATCCGCCCGCTGGTGGTCGGGGTGAATGAAACCGCGCAGGGGGCGGAATATCTGATTGCGTCGGAAAGCGTGGCGCTGGATACGCTGGGCTTCAAATTCCTGCGCGATGTCGCGCCCGGCGAAGCCGTGTTCATCGACTTCAACGCCAAACTGCACAGCCAGCAATGCAGCGATAGCGCCAAACTGAATTCGTGTATTTTCGAGTATGTGTATTTCGCGCGACCGGATTCGGTGATCGATGGCGTGTCGGTGTACGAGGCGCGTTTGTATATGGGCGAATACCTCGCCGACAAACTCAAGCGCATCTGGGATGGCGTGAAGATTGATGTTGTCATCCCGATCCCCGATTCCAGCCGCCCCAGCGCGTTGCAACTGGCGAACCGCCTCAATATCCCGTTCCGCGAAGGCTTCGTGAAAAACCGCTACATCGGCCGCACCTTCATCATGCCCGGCCAGGCGATGCGCAAAAAATCGGTGCGCCAGAAGCTGAACGCCATCGGCGTCGAATTCAAGGGCAAAAGCGTGCTGCTGGTGGACGACTCCATCGTGCGCGGTACCACCAGCCGCGAGATCGTGCAGATGGCGCGCGATGCCGGCGCGCTGAAAGTCTATTTCGCCTCCGCGGCCCCGCCGGTGCGCTTCCCCAATGTGTACGGCATCGACATGCCCAGCCGCGCCGAACTGATCGCCACCGGGCGCAACGACGAAGAAATTTGCTACGAAATCGGCGCGGATGGCCTGATCTACCAGGACTTGGATGACCTCAAAGCGGCGGTGCGCAAGGCCAACCCCGACATCACCGATTTTGATGCTTCCTGTTTTGACGGCAGCTACACCACCGGCGACATCACATCGTGCTATCTGGATGAAATCGAAGCGCGGCGCGGCGGCGGGAAAGCCAGCAAGCCGGACGATGATGACCAGATGGAACTGAATCTAGCGATGAGCGTGACTTCGATGTGAGGGGCTGGATTCGGGATTGTAGGTCGGGTTTCAACCCGACATGCGCCTGATGGGTAATCTGGATTCAAGAGGTGAGGAAAAAATGAGCGAACAAAATTATCAACCTGAAACCCTGGCAGTACATGCCGGCATCGTGCGTAGCCAGTTCGGCGAACACAGCGAAGCGTTGTTCATGACTTCCAGCTTCGTGTTTGAAAGTGCCGCACAAGCCGCCGCGCGATTTATCGGCGAACAGCCGGGCAATATTTATTCGCGCTTCACCAATCCGACCGTGACGATGTTCGAGGAGCGGCTCGCCGCGATGGAAGGCGCGGAGCAATGCGTCGCCACGTCATCCGGTATGTCGGCGATATTGGCGTGCGTGATGGGGCTGCTCAAGGCGGGCGACCACATCGTCGCTTCGCGCAGCCTGTTCGGCGCGACGGTCAACATGTTCAACAATATTTTTAAAAAATTCGGCGTGGAGACGACTTATGTTTCCGCCACCGATGTGGCCGAATGGCAGGCGGCGGTGCGCCCTGACACCCGGTTGTTTTTTCTGGAAACGCCGTCCAACCCGCTCACCGAGATTTCCGACATCGCGGCGATTGCGGCGGTGGCGAAGGGCTGCGGCGCGCTGCTG
>SCPW01000130.1 GCA_004298605.1 Gallionella sp. | reverse complement strand
CCACATGATTCTGCTGACCGCCACGCCTCATAGCGGTGATGAGGACGCGTTCTTCAATTTGCTCGGACTGCTCAATCCAGAATTTACCCAACTCAAAGACATTCCTCAGGAAAGCCGCTCAAAACTTCGCGAAGACCTTGCACGCCATTTCGTGCAACGTCGCCGTCCAGACATCGAAGAATGGCAAGATAACAAAGTTTTCCCGGAGCGCCTTACAGCAGAAATAACCTATGAGCTCAGTGGCGCGTGGGGCAAGCTGTTCAGGGACGTGCTCGACTATGCGCGTGAATTAGTTGTACGTGCCGAAGGGCAAGGGTTACGCGAACAACGCATGAACTGGTGGGCAGCTCTGGCACTGTTGCGCTGCATCTCTTCCTCACCGGCTGCCGCCGTTAATTCCTTGCGTACCCGATTATTGGGAGTGCAATCCGAACAGGGGGCCGATACCGATCTGGAAGAAATAGAGCGTCAAGCGCAAGAGCGGGTTATGGATGGCACAGATGACAGTCTGTCCACGGATGACATAGAGCCTGCTGCATGCACAGAAGACTCCGAACTGTTGAATGAACTTATTGCTGACGCCGAAAAAATGGCTGGCAAGAGCAACGACCCCAAGCTGGCCAAACTCATCACCCACCTCGATGAGCTTATCAAGGCCGGATTCCAGCCGGTCATATTCTGCCGCTACATTGCCACCGCACATTATCTGGCCGAACATCTGCGCGCCCACTTCAAGCAATCTACCGTGAAACCCGTAACGGGTGAATTTACTCCCGGCGAACGTGAAGCGGCGGTAGAGGAACTTGGCGAATCCGAAAACCGGATACTGGTTGCGACCGATTGCCTGTCCGAAGGTGTCAACCTCCAAAACCTGTTTACGGCAGTCGTTCACTATGATCTGTCATGGAACCCAACTCGCCATGAACAGCGGGAAGGGCGCGTGGATCGTTTCGGGCAAAAGGCCCGCGAGGTGCGCACCACCATGTTGTATGGACAGGACAACCCGGTGGATGGCGCGGTATTGCAAGTCATCCTGCGCAAAGCGGAAAGCATACGCAAGGAATTGGGTGTGTTGGTTCCCATGCCGGATGACGAAGGCAAGCTGACGCAAGCCCTACTCAATGCGGTGCTGTTGCGCAAAGGGGGTTCTGCCGCCAAATCCACACAGCAATTTCTCGATTTCGGTCAGCCAGCACAGGAAATAGAAACCGCCTGGCAAAGCGCTCGCGACAAGGCATCAAAAAACCGTACCTTGTTTGCACAGCGCCGTTTGAAACCGGAAGACGTGTTGCCTGAGTGGCAAAAGACCTTGGCTGTATTGGGTGGTGAAGCAGACGTTATCCGCTTCATTTCTCGCGCTGCTTCCAAGCTAGGTGCGCCGCTCGAAGCATGGCGCAATCACTGGAAACTACACGTCAATCATCTCCCGCCGACTATTCGAGAGCGACTCGAAGGTGAAGGCTTATCCGGCACAATGCGCATCGACTTTCATCAGCCACCCGCACCTGGCGCCACCTTCATTCACCGTACCCATCCATTGGTTGCCTGTCTTGCGGATTATTTGCTGGAACGTGCGCTGGATACGGAAGCCCGACCTGAAAGTGATGAAACCGATTGGATCGCTCGTGCAGGCGCAATCTTTACCGAAGCGGTCAGCTCGCGCACAACTGTCTTGCTGCTACGTTTGCGTCACCAGCTCACTGTGACGCGCGCGACCGGCTCACGCCTGTTGCTGTGCGAAGAAACGGTCGCTTTTGCGCTCAGTGGCGGGGAGAACTCGATACGCCTGCCGGAAGATCAAGCTCGTACCCTGTTGGATGCACAACCAGCACGCAACATGCCGACTGCATTGCGTGACAGGCATATCCAGCAGGCCATAGACGCGTTGCCGGGATGGACACCCATGCTGGAGGAGGTTGCCGAAGAACGGGCGCAGCAACTGCTCGAAGATCACCGTCGCGTGCGCGAGGCTTCAGATGCGAGGGGCAGTTACCATGTCACTCCCAGTTTGCCAGTGGATGTGATGGGCGTTTTTGTGCTTGTACCGGCTTGAGGAAATAGCAGAATGGCAAAACGCTCCACCACCGAACTCGCTTTCTCCGCCATCCGCATCGAAGGTGGTTTACTTGCCGCCGACTTTTTGGGGTGTGTCGCTCGCTTTGAGGCCACGGGACAAACCGAGGCGGATTACGACATCCCAAAAGGGCTGAAACTGCGCGACGAGATTGGCCGTTACTGGAAGATCGCCCTCAATCTCTGGCAGGATTTTCAGGCGGGACGGCAGCGCACCGATCATGACGCGCACAGCTTTACCGGCAAGGATTTTCTTGAGCCATTTTGTCGGCATGTGCTGGGTTTTACGGATATCCAAGCAATCGGGCAGGTCACCTTGGCTGAACGGATTTTCCCAATCGGCTATCAAGCCGTGGCCGGGCAAGTGCCGCTGGTGTTCGCCG
>SCPW01000014.1 GCA_004298605.1 Gallionella sp. | reverse complement strand
CCGTGGTACAACGGCGAAACCGAGTTTTTGCACGTCGGTGCTTCGGGCTCATACCGCAGCGTGAACAACAACTACCAAGCCGGTGGCGCGCTGAACAACGGCGGCTTCCTGTTCACCTCGGCGCTGAACAGCAACGTGGATCGCACGGCGGTGTTGAGCACGGGCAATTTGACGTCCGGCACCAATGCCGGTTTGTATCAGCTGGACCACTTCACCCGCTTTGGTGCGGAAAGCGCGTTGGTCTACGGACCGTTCTCGCTACAGGGGGAGTACATCCGCACCGGATTGTCGGGCCAAGGCTATCGCGATGAAGTACTGGAAGGCTACTACGGCTACGCCAGCTACTTCCTGACCGGCGAATCGCGTAAATACAAAGCGAAAACGGGCGCGTGGGACCGCATTACCCCCAGTCGCAATTTCGACATGGCGGGTGGCTGGGGCGCCTGGGAATTGGCGAGCGGTTACGACTACCTGAACTTGAACGACGGTGCCGTCAATGGTGGACGCGCACAAACCGCCAAGCTGGCTTTGAACTGGTATCCGAATGCGCACGTGCGTTTTATGGCCAACTATGTGCACGTGCTGAACATCGACACTTCCACGGATGTGGGCAATGCGGGCAATCCGCCTGTCAATGCGCCGTCGGCCAGACAGGCCGCTTACAACAACGCCAATCCCGACATCCTGGAATTCCGCGCCCAATTGGATTTCTAATACGGCGATAACCGTTCAGTCCCCCCACCTTAAATCCCCGGCACCCTCGCTTCGCTCTCCCTGCGGGAGAGGGCGAGGGCGAGGGCATCAAATAGGGTGGAGGACTGAACGGTTACATACGGCGATGCTTTCTTAACTCTGGACGCCCACAAGGCAACCTATTCAACCCCGCTTAACGGCGGGTTTTTTTTGTGGGGAACGCGACACGCCGGATTCCCGTAACCCGTTGAATTATCAGTAAAACATATCTGGCATGATAGCTGCTAGCCGATCATGGCGCGAGTGCCGCCCCTGACCATGAGAGCACTCGCGCCATGATCGGTTTCCCTCGCCCCGACCCTCTCCCAGTGGGAGAGGGAGTAAAGATTGCCGTGACTTTCACAGTAAGGGTCATGACGCACCGCCCAGGAGTGCGCATATCCCGGCATCATCCGCCACCCGTGGCGCCATGACACAGCGACATCACACAGGACACGCCCATGCCCAAACCACAAAAACACGTTTTCGTCTGCGTACAGCACCGTCCCGACGACCATCCCCGCGGCTCCTGCTCCAGGCACGGTTGCGACGAGGTCATGAATACTTTTTGGGAGGAAGTGCAAAAACGCAATCTGTACGACAAAATCGCCGTGACCAACACCGGCTGCCTCGGTCCTTGCGCATTCGGCGCCAGCGTTCTGGTCTATCCGGACGGGGTGATGTACGGCAAGGTCGGCAAAGACGACGTCGCCGCCATCATCGACGAGCACCTGCTGGGCGGCAAGCCGGTGGAACGGCTGATGGTTCCGCCGTTTGTCTGGGGCTGACCAGCGACGCCAGACCATGAAACCGGCGGAATTCTACGACCTGCTGCTGGACTACGCCGCCAGCCCGGAACCGGTGCGCGAAGTCGTCATCGGCCTGGTCTGGAGTTATTGCCGCGCCGAGTCCATCGGCCTGGCCATGAGTCCCGGCGGCCAGACCCGCACCCTGCCCTGGGCCGGCACGCTACGCGGCAAAACGCTGGCAGAACTGGCCGGCTGGCTGCGCGATTTCGAGCCTTACCGCGCCACGGTAGGCATGGCCGCCGCCAACGCCGCCATCAACCGGTTGCAGCCCAAGCCGGACGGCGTGCTGCTGCAACCGGGCGCAGCCGGTTCCAATCTGGTGGTTTTCGAACACTTTCTGCCGCAGCTGCGCGACCATCAGGTCGTCGTGGTCGGCCGTTATCCCGGGCTGGACGAGTTCGCCGCCACTCACGGCCTGCGCCTGACCGTGCTGGAACGCCAGCCGGGGCCGAACGACATGCCGGACACCGCCTGCGAATACCTGCTGCCCGAAGCCGAATGGGTTTTTCTGACCGCCGGCAGCATCACCAACAAAACCTTCCCTCGCCTCGCCGAACTGTCGCGCAACGCCATCACGGTATTGATGGGGCCGACCACGCCCTGGCTGCCGGAGCTTTACCACTTCGGCATCGACTATCTGGCGGGCATGGAGATTGCCGATGCCGAACAACTGCGCGCCGTCGTCTGCGAAGGCGGCGGCGTGCGCCTGTTCGACGGCGGCGTGCGCTACCGGGTTGCCGCTCTTACCCGCCCAGCCGCCCAGGACTGGAGCCGCTCGCTGATCGCCGGCACGGTGCGGGAAAAAGAAACGCTGCTCCAGGCGATGGCCGACTGGTACAACCGGGGCCATACAGCGCGCTATCCGGACTACGGCCAGCTGGACGGCGTGAATCGCCGCTTGTCCAGATTGGACAGTTGTTTCAAGCGGTTGTGGGATGAAAACTCCGACGCGCTGGAAACCAAGGCGTACTCCGCAACCCACAGAAAGCGTGAACGATGACCAGTTGCTAAGAGCCTGTCTGGCAAAAATTTATCTGCATTTTGCAAGTGTTTTCTTGAGCATGGCGATGCGGACCATGTTTTCGGCTGTGCCGGTCAGGATTTCAAAATCCTTGCTGAGCCTACGGTAC
>SCPW01000129.1 GCA_004298605.1 Gallionella sp. | reverse complement strand
ACCACGCCTTCGGAAGCGGAGAGTGGCTGCCTCACCGCATCTCCGGGAGCAATGGGGTCAGCGGGAAATGCAGGGCGCGGCCAGCCGAAAGCCAGCCATGCCGCCACGATAACGCCACATCTCCGGTTTGCACTTGCCATTTCATTCTTCACCCACTTCACTCCTGCCGTCCCGTCGTGATATGGCAACCCTTGCTTATTATAATCTTCATCTTTCCGGAAGAATTCGAGCTACAAGCTACCGCCCTCCAGGTGCGATAACCGATGGTTTGACCGGTATTGTTTTCCAGCAGCCTTGGCCGCGCAAGACCCAGGAAACGCCGGTTAAATCCATTCGCATTATTGAGATGGCCCAATTCTCCATGTTTTGTGGGCAAATTTCTGTAAATCCTGTTCAGCACCAATGCCGTTTCACTTAACCGAACAGAATTTTTTCTTGAGGAAGCGCTGATTTACCCAGGCCGCTCGGGCTGAGCTTGTCGAAGCCTTCGCTAACATGCTGATTCATATAGGCGAAATTTCGACAAGCTCAATGCGAACGGATTTAATCTGCGCTTCCTTAAGTGAACAACATTGGGTTAGCCCGACGCTAACGCTGTGTGCCTGGCTTAAGGTCGTCCCGCCAAGCCTTTCCGGTTTAAATTTATTTTTTTATGCCCTGCTCCCCAGTTGCGGCAGGTTCCCCGACAGTAACCGGCTCGGCAGCCGGGATGGGTAAGTAGTTCGATTCGTCCACCTGTATGGATGTTTTCTCTTTGAGTTGAGCGATCAGCAATTTCCATACACGTTCGCTTTCTTCTTTCAACCACAGGTCGCTGGCACGCTCTCTGACCACCTCAAAATCACCCAGTTTCGGCGGTTTGCGGTCGGTCGGGCGAAGTATGATTATCCCTTCCAGCAACCTGACCGGATCGGAGGTCTCGCCCGGCTTGAGTTTATCCACGGCTTCCTGGGCCGCATCGGGCAGCATTCCGCCATGCAGATAGCCCATATCCCCCCCCTGTTCCGCAGAGTTTGCATCACCGGAATGCTTGCGCGCCAATGCCTCGAAATCGGCGCCGTCGTGCAGTTGTTTGACCAGGTCTTGCGCCAGTTCACGCGCCTTGTTCCATGCATCCTGGGGAGAAGACGGATCCACGCTGAGCAGGATAATCGAAACACGCAGTTGCTCGGGTTCGGTGAATTTTTCCGGATGTGCGGTGTAATACTCACGGAGCTGCTTTTCATCCGGAGGGGGCACGTTGCGCACCGCGCTTTCCAGCTTGCCCAGCAGGCTTTCCTCCTGCAGCCGCGTGGTGAGTACGGGCAGCCATTGGGTGCGCACCTCCTGCCACTGTTTGTTGTCGCGGTTGCGTTGCTCGTGCTGCTCAAGCCTTTGCGCGACCGCCGCGCCGTCCGGCTCCAATCCCCGGCGTTTGGCCTCGCCCAGCAACAGCACGTTGGCGACCAGCTTGTCCCCCACTTCACGCTGCAATGCAGCGACCTCCGCCTCGGGCGGCCTGCCGTGATAAAACTTGTTGCGCACCGCCGCAGCAAATGCGGCATCGTAGTCCTGCCGGGTAATGACAGCATCCCCCACCTTGGCAAAGGCCGGTGGTGCGCCAGCGGAGTTGACGGTTGGCGCCGCATCGGCGGCAATAGCCTCCGCGCTGAATACGGCTCCGGAAAACAGCGCTGCCAGCGCCAGTTTGACGATCCTGATGTTACAGCTTCTTTTCAACTTCACTACGTACACCTCTTGCGTTGAACGAATTTAACCGCTCCATTATAAGCACACTTTCTGCGTATTTGTCTGGCAAGCGCGACGGAAGATGTTGTCCGCCATTTTTGCAATTCGCATGGAAACGGCTTGCACACCCGCCCCATCATCTATATCTACAGGCAAAAAAAAGGCCAGACGTAATGCAATGTCTGGCCCCCGCCTGTTGCGGCATTATGCTACATATTTCTTACTTGGTGTGACAAGCCAAGCACAGCGCACTGCTGGTGTTGCTGGTACGCAGGAAAGTTGCTTGAGCATTGGTATGCGGATCGTGGCAGGTTGCACATTCCACGAACGGCTGCGCCACGTTACCAACGGTTGGCTCAGTGCGGGTGTAGAGTATCAGGTCAGTTTTTTGACGGCCCGCAGTGCCCGTATCAACCCAGAATGCGGCAGTGGTAGCATTACCGGTAACTTTGGGCGAAACGAAGTCCGCATCGGTAGGGGTACCGACAGCAGTCGCATTAGTCACATTGAGGTTCGCGCTGGAAAGGAATCCGCCGCCACCATACTGGACGCCGACCGGGTGATCGTTCCTCAAGTCAGTGCCGATATTGACGATGCTGGGAGTAGCATAATTGAGAGAACCCACCGGGGTAGCAGTCAATGCCGACCCTACCCATGTACCCGCCTGAAGAGCGCCGGACGCGTTATAGCCACCGGACCCTGCCTGGTTGATCGTGGTATTCATGGCCTGAGTGCCGTCGTGGCAGGAGAGACAGGCGAGTGATACCGACCCTACCGGCGCAACAGCGCCGTCCAAGCTGCTGGTACCGAGAGCGGCATAAGTGGTGTAGCTACCCGGTGTTCCCAAAACGCGATTCCACAGCGGCACGGGTGCCGCGGTATCGGCGCCGTGCGGTGTATGACAGAATGCGCATATCTCGGAACTGCCATTGGTCGCAGTAAATTTGTTACCGGAGCCGGTGACGCTGAGGTCGTGCTTGGTGCCGGAGATGCCAGCCATGGCGACACCATGTGCCAGCATGAGAGCGGTTCCTCCCGCCATCAGAATACCGAGCTTGCGCGCAGATGCGTGTTTGTTAAATAAAGTTTTCACGATTAAATCCTTTCCAAAAATTAAAAGTTGGTTACCACCATACGTTTTTTAACTACTGAATCTACTACTCAAACTCACTGCTGGCACTATTGCTCGAACTGACACTAAGGTATTAGCATATAGTGTGCCAACAAATAACCGGTTGTTTTATCGCAAATATTTATTCCAACCGAAAACTGGCTTCCCGCAATTGGGAAATACTATCCCTATGTTTTCTCAATTACGGGATTTTGTTCTTAATTGAGGATATGCGCGGCATACTTGAGCATCTTCACCCTGAATGCCGCTATTTATCAACAACATCATCATCGACCCCCGTTGGAACTATACCCTCTTTCCTGCAAAAACGGGCAAATTCCAACCCCATTAAATTTCAAAAGAAAAACGCCGTAGGGGCGCGATGAATCGCGCCCCTACAATGTGGAATTATTTGGCTGGCGCTTTCTTTCCGAGAAACCCCGCGTCCGAAGCGAGGCTGGCAGGGCGGAAAATGTCCACCTTGCGGAAATATTGATCCACCATGTAGACCCGCCCGTCTTCATCCACTGCGATACCCGAGGGGAGCATGTACTTGGCCGGCCCGTCGCTGCTCGAACGGCTGCCTACGGCCAGCAGCAGTTCCCCATTCGGGTTGAATATCTGGAAATTACCGAACGCGGCATCCGCCACATAGACATTTCCGGCCTGATCCACGGCCGCTTCCTTGGGGCGTGAGAATTGCCCGCCTTGACGGCCAACGCTGCCGAACACGCTGATCAGCGTACCGTCATCGCGAAATTTCTGGACGCGAAAATTACCCCCATCAACCACATATAGCGAGCCGTCCGGTGCGACTGTTATGTCGCGCGGCAGGTTGAATTCGCCCGGCTGGTTTCCGCGCTTGCCGAAATCGAAAAGATGTTCGCCGCTTTGCGCGTCAAACACGCGCACGCGGTGTTCCTGGCTTTGCACTCCGCCGATATCCACCACATAAACGCGTTGCCCGTCGGCATCGACAGCGAGGCCTGCCGGTTTATTGAACCATTTTGGGTCTGCGATCGAACGCAGGAATTTGCCGTCCCTGTTGTACACCGTGACCCGTTTGGTGGTTCCGTCAACCACGTAGAGATTGCCTTGCCTATCCACATCCATGCCCAGCGGCAGGGACACCGCGCCCGGATCTTCCTCGCCAATCTTGAAAAACCGCTGCCCCGGAATATCGAACGCCATTATCACGTGAGCCACCGTATCCCCGACGAAGACACGCCCGCGATGCACCGCGACGCCGTATGGCTTGACCAGGCCTTCGCCCCGCCTTTGCTCTCCGGTAACCGCGCGCCTGAAGGCGTCGGTTTCCGTATCCGGCTTTACGTCCGCGCTACTGTGGAGCGTGCTTTCGTAGAAGAATCTGGGCTCATCGGGGGGGAGCGGGAACACCAGCACCTCCTGTTTTGCCTGCGCCGTTTCACGCGATTCGGGCATCACCACGCAACCGCCCAGAACAAGGGATGCGGCAAGAATAAATACCAAGGGTCGCTTTGCCATTTTCATTCCTGTCAGTGTTTATATGAATTCGAGAATATACTCAAAAGAAATTTTCACGCAAGCATGCCGGATTGGCACGCCCGATCAGTATTGTCATCAATGTTTCGCCACAAATTTTTTGCGCCGATTCAATCCGGTTTCGATTTTCCGATCCGCGCCTCTTTGCCGGCCAACAGATTCCGAATGTTGCTTTTGTGCCGCCAGATCAGCAGCATCGACATGATGCCTGATGCCAGCACCCACTCATGCGGCAAACCCAGCAGTACCGCATAAACCGGCGCGCCAACGGCGGCAACCAACGCCGCCAGCGAAGACAGGCGGAACACCGCCGCCACCAGCAACCAGGTCGCCAATGCCGCCAAACCCAGCCAGCCATCCAGCGCCAGCAACACGCCCAATGCGGTCGCCACGCCTTTTCCGCCCTTGAAACGCAAAAAAACCGGGAACAGGTGTCCAAGAAATACCGCCAACGCAACCGCCGCAACCAGCATCGCCCCTCGCGCGTCGTGCATGGCGAATTGCGCCGCCAAAAAAACGGCCAGCCAACCTTTCGCCGCATCGCCCAGCAAAGTCAATGCTGCAGCCGCCTTTTTGCCGCTGCGCAACACATTGGTCGCGCCGGGATTGCCGGAGCCATAAGTGCGCGGGTCGGGCAATGCGAACAGCCTGCTCATCAAGACGGCAAAAGAAATCGAACCCAGCAGATAAGCGACGATTACGGCAACGGTGGTCAACATCAAAAATATCTTGGAATGTGAAGACGGCGAATTTTACGCGAATCCGAAGAGCTCTACATAAAACTGCATCAATCTCACTGTGCCATAAGCGCAGTTCTGTTGAACGATTTCCGTTTGCGGCACAGCAAGGGAGATGGGGATTCTTGAAATACCGTCAACCACACATCCGGTGTTTGCCCCCAAATCCCAGCTTCCCCCGATGCCCTCTCCTCAATCCTCTCCCGCAAGCGGGAGAGGAAGCGAACGAAAAAGACAATCTTCAATCCCTGCGGGGGAAGGAGTTGAACGCGAAAAACCGCGCCCAACCAATCCGATATTCCCCATAACTCGCCTTAAAAGGCGGCGCATTTATCCGAAGCACTATGCTATCGGCTAAAATGCGCCGGGTTAACTTATTCGCAGGGCACTATGGTTCCTCACCTCACCACCGCACTGACCGGCCCGCTGCTCGATCTGGAGCGGCGCTTTCTGAATGCCATGCCGACCATCGAGCATTGGTTTCGCGCGCAATGGCTGGAGCACGCCGCGCCGTTTTACGCTTCGGTGGATTTGCGCAACAGCGGTTTCAAACTCGCACCGGTGGACACCAATCTGTTTCCGGGCGGTTTCAATAATCTCAACCCCGATTTTTTGCCGCTGTGCGTACAGGCGATGCAGAGCGCGGTGGAAAAGATCTGCCCGGAAGCGCGCGGGGTGTTGCTGATACCCGAGAACCACACGCGCAATATGTATTACCTGCAAAATGTCGCGCAAATCGTCAATATCCTCAAGCAGGCCGGGATGCGTGTGCGCATCGGGAGCTTGCTGCAGGAGATTGTCGATCCGACCGCAATCCGGCTGCCCGATGGCGGATCGCTGACGCTGGAGCCGCTGGCCCGAAACGGCAACCGGCTCGGGCTGGCGGGCTTTGACCCGTGCGTGGTGCTGCTCAACAACGATTTGTCCGGCGGTGTGCCGGACATTCTGAAGGGTATCGAGCAGCAAATTTACCCCCCGCTCTCGGCGGGCTGGTACACGCGGCGCAAATCGCAGCATTTCGCCGCCTATGACCGGGTGGCGGGCGATTTCGCCCAACTGCTCGGCATCGATCCGTGGCTGATCGACCCCTATTTCGCCACCTGCAGACGGGTCAATTTCCAGGAGCGCGTCGGCGAGGAATGTCTCGCCGCGCAGGTGGATGGCGTACTGCAAAAAATGCGCGTGAAATATGCCGAATATGGCGTTAAACACGCCCCCTTTGTCATCGTCAAAGCCGATGCGGGAACCTATGGCATGGGCATTATGACGGTGAAGGACGCCAGCGAAATCACCGGGCTGAACCGCAAGCAGCGCAACAAGATGGCTGTCGTTAAGGAGGGGCTGGAAGTCTCCGATGTGCTGATTCAGGAAGGGGTGTATACCTTCGAGCACATCAACGATGCTGTGGCCGAGCCGGTGGTATACATGGTCGATCACTATGTGGTCGGCGGCTTTTACCGCGTCCACACCGGGCGCGGCGTAGACGAAAACCTCAATGCGCCGGGCATGTCTTTTGAACCGCTGGCGTTTGAAGCCTGCTGCACGTTGCCTAACCCGGATTGTGCGCCGGATGACACGCCCAACCGCTTTTACGCATACGGCGTGGTGGCGCGGCTGGCATTGCTGGCCGCGTCGCTGGAGGTCAGATGACTGGAGAGACAGAATTTTGTGTGCCACTGCGCGGCACGTTTATTAAAGACGTGGCGCAGACGCGACAACACCTCTGTCCCCTGTCCTCTGCCCTCTGTCTTCTGATGTCTGTCCTCTGTCTTCTGGGGTGCAGTAAGGAGCCGCAATACCAGGAGCAAAGCTACGTGTTCGGCACGCTGGTGGAAATCAGTGTGTACGGCGAACCCGAACCGCGCGCCAGGCAGGCGGTAAGCGATGTGTTGCACGAGCTGCAACGCTTGCACAACATGCTGCATGCGTGGAAACCGAGCGAGCTGAGCGAACTGAATGCGGCGTTTGCCAAAGGCGAAAGCAAAGCCGTTTCGCCGGAACTGGCCGCCATGCTGCAAGATGCGGCGCAAATTTCACAGCAGTCGCAGGGTCTGTTCAACCCGGCCATCGGCGGGCTGGTGCAACTGTGGGGATTTCATGCCGATGAATTCAAACCCGTGCAGCCGGACGAGAAGCTGATCGCGCAGTGGGTGGCCGGTAACCCGCAGATGAGCGACATTGCCATCGAGCAGGGCAAAGCGTCGAGCAAAAACAAATCCGTTCAGCTCGATCTGGGCGGCTACGCCAAGGGTTATGCCCTGGACCGCGCCGCCGGGCTGCTGCGCGGGCAAGGCATCCACAACGCGCTGCTCAATATCGGCGGCAACATTCTCGCGCTGGGGCAGCATGGCAATCGCCCGTGGCGCGTCGGTATCCAGCATCCGCGCAAGTCCGGCGCGCTGGCAACGCTGGAGCTGCACGACGGCGAGGCCATCGGCACCTCCGGCGACTACCAGCGCTACTTCATGCTGGGCAACACGCGCTACTGCCATCTGATCGACCCGCGCAGCGGTTATCCCATGCAGGGCGTGCAGGCGGTGACAATATTGACGCGCGGCCCGCACGCCGGCGCCCTGTCCGATGCTGCTTCCAAGCCCTTGTTTATTTCGGGAACAAACGGTTGGCGGGCGGCCGCCGCACGGATGAATTTGCCCGAGGCGATGCTGGTGGATGCGCGAGGCAATATTCATCTCACAGCCGCGTTGCAGAAACGGCTAGAATTCACGGATAACTTGGAATTCACCGATAAAAAAATACAACGGCTAGTGGAATAGCCGGTAAATGGGAGGAGTTGAATTGGTCGGGATATTATTGGTAGCGCACAACGGCCTGGGCGATAGCTTTGTGGATTGCGTCAAGCATGTGCTGGGCGAAGTGCCGCCCAATCTCAAGGTATTGTCGGTGCTGGCGGGCGACGATCCGCAACTGAAACTGGCCGAAGGACAGGCTCTCATCAAACAGCTCGACACGGGCGGCGGGGTATTGATACTGGCTGATGTCTTCGGCGCCACACCCAGCAATGTCGGGCGGCAACTGTGCCATGCCGAGCACGTCATGGGCGTGGCCGGCTTGAATCTGCCGATGCTGCTGCGGGTGGTGTGCTACCCCAACAAGACCATGCCGGAACTGGCGAGAATCGCCATCGAGGGTGGGCGCGAATGTATCGTCTACATCGATTCGGAAGGCTGTGATGCTGCAAGAAGATGCACTGATCGTTAACAAGCTGGGCCTGCACGCGCGCGCATCGGCCAAACTCACGCAACTCGCTTCCGGCTTCAAATGCGACGTGATGCTGTCGCGCAACAACCGCCGCATCAATGCGAAAAGCATCATGGGCGTGATGATGCTGGCCGCCGCCAGGGGCACGACGATAACCGTCGAAACCAGCGGCGAAGACGAAGCCGATGCGATGCAGGCCATTTTGGGCCTTATCAACAATTACTTCGGAGAAGGCGAATGAGTTTTACGCTGCACGGTATCGCGGTATCCAGCGGCATCGCCATCGGCCATGCGCATCTGGTCTCGCACACCTCGCTGGAGGTGGCGCATTACGTGTTGCCCAAGCAATTCCTCGACGGCGAGATCGCACGCTTCGACGCCGCATTGCAATCCGCGCGCAGGGAATTCGCCAGCCTGCGCAGCAACCGCCCGACCTACGCCGCCGCCGAGTTCGATGCCTTCCTGGAACTGCACCAGATGATCCTGGAAGACCCGCAGTTGAGCGTCGCGCCGCGCGACATGATCGCCAACGAGCATTGCAATGCCGAATGGGCGCTCAAGGTGCAGATGGAAACGTTGGTCGCGCAGTTTGACGAATTTGAAGACGCCTATCTGCGCGAGCGGCAGCTCGACGTGAAGCAGGTCGCCGAGCGGCTGCTCAAGCAATTGCTCGGGCAGCCCGGACACCAGCCGCCGCCGGCGCGCCACGATGTCGAGACCATCCTGGTGGCGCGTGATTTGAGCCCCGCCGACCTGATCCAGTTCAAACCGCAACAATATGCCGCGTTCATCACCGACCTGGGCGGCGCGACATCGCACACCGCGATCATCGCGCGCGGCCTGAATACGCCGTGCGTGGTGGGCCTGCACCACGCGCGCGAGCTGGTCCGCGAGAATGACCTGCTGATCCTGGACGGCGAGCAGGGCGTGCTGATCGTCAACCCCGACAAAACGATACTCGCCGAATACAGGCTGCGCCAAAGCGAATGGGAGCTGGAGCGCAAGAAGCTCAAGCGGCTGCGCGACACGCGCGCCAACACGCTGGATGGCAGCGTTATCGAATTGCACGCCAACATCGAAAAGCCGGAAGACATCGCCGAGGCGAAAGAAAACGGCGCGACCGGCATCGGGTTGTTCCGCAGCGAATTCCTGTTCCTCAACCGCGACAACCTGCCGGATGAAGAAGAGCAGTTCGAGGCTTATCGCGCCGTGGCCGCAGGCATGGAAGGCCAGCCCGTGACCATCCGCACATTCGATCTCGGCGCGGACAAACAAATCAAGGGCGCGGAGCGCGTCGCCAGCAATCCCGCGCTGGGGCTGCGCGCGATCCGTTTATGCCTGGCCGAGCCGCAGTTGTTCCGCACCCAGTTGCGCGCGCTGCTGCGCGCCACGCATTACGGCAACGTCAAAATACTGGTGCCGATGTTATCCAGCATATCCGAGCTCAACCAGACTTTGCAGTTCATCGCCACGACCAAGCAAACCCTGGATAACGAAGGCATCCCTTATGACCGCGGGGTAAAAATCGGCGGCATGATCGAAGTTCCCGCCGCGGCCCTGGCGCTCAACATGTTCGCCAAAAAACTGGATTTTCTTTCCATCGGCACCAACGACCTGATCCAATACACGCTGGCGATCGACCGTACCGACGAAGAGGTCGCACACCTTTATGACCCGTTGCACCCGGCCATACTGCACCTGCTGTCGCACGTCATCGGCACCGCCAACCGGCTTGGCGTCCCCGTCTCGGTGTGCGGCGAAATGGCCGGTGAGCTGGCGTATACACGCCTGTTGCTGGGTTTTGGCCTGCGCCAGCTTTCCATGTTCCCGGCAAAAGTGCCGGACATCAAACAGCGCGTGCTGACCACCAGCCTGCCGGAACTCGCCCCTCTCACCCAGAAAATTTTGCGTGCCGACGACCCGATGAAAATCCGCGACCTGCTGGACAGGCTGAACACCTGAATTTTATGCGACAATGCGCGCCACAAAAAACGTGCTTGGCGCATCGTTCACGTCGCCCGGCATAACAAATTCAATTTTCAGGATAGAGGGTATTTTTGGAAAACCTCAAACAATTGCTCGCGGCAGACATGGCCGCTGTGGATCAGGTAATACGCGGGCGGCTGCACTCGGAAGTACTGCTGATCAATCAGGTCGGCGAGCACATCATCAACAGCGGCGGCAAACGGCTGCGCCCGGCGCTGGTCGTGCTGTCCGCCAATGCCTTCGGCTACCCGGGAAAACAACACCATGACCTGGCGGCGGTCGTCGAGTTCATCCATACCGCAACGTTACTGCATGACGATGTGGTAGACGAATCCGAACTGCGCCGCGGCCGCGCCACCGCCAGCGCGCTGTTCGGCAATGCCGCCAGCGTGCTGGTCGGCGATTTCCTGTATTCGCGCGCTTTTCAGATGATGGTCGATGTGGGCGAAATGCGCGTGATGCAAACACTGGCCGACGCGACCAACACCATCGCCGAGGGCGAAGTGTTGCAGTTGCTCAACTGCCACGACGCGGATGTGGATGCCGCCAACTATATGCGCGTGATCCATTGCAAAACCGCCAAGCTGTTCGAAGCGGCGATGCGCATCGGCGCAATCCTGGGGAAGGCATCCGCCGCGGATGAGGATGCCGTGGCGGAATATGGGATGCGCCTTGGCACCGCGTTCCAATTGGTGGACGACGTGCTGGATTACTCCGCCGACGAACAGCAAACCGGCAAACATCTCGGTGACGATCTCGCCGAAGGCAAGCCCACCCTGCCTTTAATTTACGCCATGCAGCACGGATCGGGCGTGCAGGCCGCCGTGGTGCGCAACGCGATCGAGCAAGGCGACATGGAAAAATTCGCCGAGGTATTGCAGATTATCCGGGCAACCGGCGCGCTGGAATTCACCCGCCAGCAAGCCCTGCGTGAAACAGAACTGGCGTGCAAGTCCATCGCATCGCTGGCCGATTCAGAACACAAGCAATGCCTGCTGGAATTGGCGCACTTTGCCGCAACACGGCAATTTTAATGGTTGACCCTATTTCGCCTTCAACCGAAGCTTTCCAAAAATTCCATTTCAAGGATAAAACGACAGGATTCCGGAAAACATAAACAACCGGGCCGGAAGCGTTACGCTTCCGGCCCGGTTGTCGTCTGGATATTTGCCTTGATTTTCCGGTTATTTGCTATGGCAAGTCAGGCAAAGCGCGCTGCTGGTATTGGCCACCCGCAAAAAGGTCGGTTTGAATACAGAGCCCGGAGCGCCCGAGGGCACGCCATGCGGGTCGTGGCATGATGCGCACTCAACCTGCACCGCCCCCCCTGTGTCGTACAGGCGCACATCGGCACTGTCAAATTTTCCGTTCCCGTTATCGTCGAAATAACGGGTCGTGCCTTTTACGCCGGCAGGTGTCCTGAAATCGGTTCCCGGGCCGTTGGTCGAGGGGAAAGTGATCCCCACAGGATGGTCATTTCTCAGGTCGGTGCCGATGGCAAAAGCCGTGAAATCCGTCGCGCCGGGCACACCCGGCTTATGGCAGCTCACGCACCCCGGGTCGGCCAGGCCGCTATGTGAACCCGTAGCCTGCGTGCCGGGCCACGCGTCCAGAAAGGCGGTGTTTTCCGTAGTCGTCTGGGCTGCGCTGTAGCGCCCCGAGCCGGGCATGTTAACGATCGAATCGATTGCGGTCTGCCCGTCGTGGCAGGACAGGCAGGCCAGCGAAGACGCGCCCGGCTGCGAGACCGTCTGCGTCAGGGTTGATGTGCCGAGCTGGTTGTATGTGGTATAGGTGGTCACCTTCAGGGTGCGGTTCCACAGCGGCAGGGTCACCGCCGCATTTGCACCATGCGGCGTATGGCAGTAAACGCAAACCTCGGCATAATTATTCCGCGAGAAATCCATGGCTCCCGAAAGCGGCCCGCCACCGGAAGCCTGCTGCTGGGTCAGGTTGTGGCGCGAATTGCCGATGCTGCCCATGTTCGTGAATTTTGTCGGCAGGTCGCCCGCAGCGTGCGCGTAACCCGACCCAACGGCGAACAACGCAACTGCCGAAAAAACTTTCCAGATATTCATATCCATCCCTCCAATGGGCGCTCAGCCGAATTTGTTTAACGGTATCAGAAAAATATTAAAGTGGCAATGCGCGGATGTGAAAAGCGCCAAATAATTAAAGGCAGCCTGTATCGCAGCCTGAAAGTCCTATGCATTGGTTAAACGATGCGCCTTAATTTTTCTCCGAATTCCATTCGAAAACCATCATTCCGAGTTCCGGGAATTGTTTTTATCGGGGTTTAACCAGATTTTCAGGCTCGATTTTGCTGCCCGCTACCGCCACCACTTTGTGGCGCGATTGTCCGCCCTGTTTGAGTTCCACCTGGCGCAACGGAACGTCAAACAAGCCCGCGACCAATTTCAACAACGCCTCGTTGGCGCGCCCTTCGACGGGCGGTGCGGCCAGCCGTATCTTGAGCGCCCCGCCATGCAGTCCGGCGACTTCGCTGCGCTTCGCGCCGGGCTGGACATGCAGGGTCAGGGTGACAATCTCCCCGTTGCGGCGATACCAGCCAGCCATCTACAGCAGCCCGGACGCAATGCGCTCCAGCATACCGATTGGCACAATCACGATAAGCTGGCAAATGATAAACAGCAGCAGCGGCGATAAATCCACGCTGCCCAGCAGCGGCACGATGCGGCGCAACGGTTGCAGGAACCGCCGGGTAATGGCCGCCAGCAGCGGCGCAACCGGCGTATAGGGGTTCACCCAGGACAAAATTGCCTGTGCGAATACGGCTGCCATCAGCAAATACAGGCTGATCTTGAACAGCTTGACCATGGCCAGCGCCGATAGCCCGGGCAATGGAAAGCCGTGAAATGGATAGCCCTGCGCCCACAGCAACCCGGCCAGGTAAAGCATTTCCACCAGCAGCGCGAGCAGCAGGGTCGCGCTGTCCAGCCCACGCAGCGAGGGAATGAAGCGGCGCGCGCGCAGCACCAGGAAATCGGTGAGCACCATGACAAATTCGCCGATGGGGTTGCGTAGCGGCGCGCGCAGCCACTGTAAATGGAAGCGCAGCAGCAATATCGCCGCGAACGGCTGCAACAGGACATCGAGCAGGAATAGCAGGGCTTCGTTGACCATTATTTTTCGCCCCCCAGCTCGTCGCCCATTTCGCGGGCGCGATCTGCGGCAGCTTGGGCGGCCTGTGCGATGTGTTCGGCAACCCGGTTGGCGGCCATGCTCGACAGGGCGCGTTCGGTGGTGCCGTTTTTGGAGGTGACGCGCGTGCGCAGTGTGCCGGCATCCTCATCGCTGCCGGCGGCCAGCTTGCTGGCGCCCAAAAAGGTTGCCAAGCTCAGGCGGCGGGCGTCTTCGGCGCTGAATCCCAGCTTGCAGGC
>SCPW01000128.1 GCA_004298605.1 Gallionella sp. | reverse complement strand
TATATAAGGCCGAGCATTGCCTCGATGAGTTATATCTGCGCCTCAAAGCCGCGCTGGAAAGCATCTCGCAAGATTTTGAAATCGTGCTGGTTGAAGATTGCGGGGGAGACGGCTCATGGCAAGTAATCGAGCGGTTGGCCGCAGCAGACCCGCGCGTGCGCGGCATCCAGTTCAGCCGCAATTTCGGCCAGCACTACGGCATCACCGCCGGGCTGGATTATTGTCGCGGCGACTGGGTGGTGGTGATGGATTGCGATCTGCAGGATAGACCCGAGGAAATCCCGCGCCTCTACGCCAGGGCGCAGCAGGGTTTTGACATCGTGCTGGCGCGGCGCGGCGCGCGGCGCGACCCGCTGCCAAAGCGTGCCAGCTCATGGCTGTTTTACAAATTATTCAGTTACCTTGCCGATATCGAGTACGACGGGCAGACCGGCAACTTCCGCATCATGTCGCGCAAGGCGGTGGTGAATTTCCTGCGCATGCGCGAGCAGTTGCGCTTTTTCGGCGGCCTGGTGCAGTGGATGGGTTTCCCTACCGACAGCATCGAGGTGGAACATGCCGAGCGTTTCGAGGGTAATTCCACCTACACGTTCGCCAAACTGTGGAAGCTCGCCACGGAAACCATCGTCGCCTATTCCGACAAACCGCTGCGGCTGGCGGTGCGCTTTGGCTTTCTGATGGCATTTTTTGCATTTTGCTATGGCGTGTACATTCTCGGGCGCACGCTGATTTATGGCTCGCCGATCCCCGGTTGGAACAGCCTGATCGTCTCGCTGTATTTCATCGGCGGAATCATCATCGCCATCCTCGGCATCATCGGCATTTATCTCGGCAAGACTTTCGACGAAAGCAAGAAGAGGCCGCTTTATATCGTCAGACGGGCAACTTTCGATGAGCGCGGCCCCGCTGATTAGGCACACACCGTGGGATACGGCGGCGTTCGGCATGCCCGCTTGGGAGCTGGCCGAGTACTCGGAACAGGCATTGCGGCAAGCCGTGCAAACGGCGGGGCATCACACCATTAAAGTCGATCCGCTGGCGGACAAGCGGTTGCTGCACGAGTACGGTTTCTACTATTGCGACACCCTCATCGAACCGCGTTGCAATGCTGCACGGTTGCGCGCGGCGCAGCATCCCGATGCGGCCATTTCACGAGCGGTCGATGCCGGACAGGTGCTGGCGATCGGCCACGGCGCGTTCGCGCATGGCCGTTTCCACCGCGATTTCAACCTGCCCAGGGCCGCTGCCGACCTGCGCTACGATAACTGGCTGAAGCAATTACTCGGGGCGCAGCAGGTTTATGGGCTGTACTGGCAGGGCGCGCTGGCGGGTTTCATCGGCTACAGCGGCAACAGCCTTGCGCTGCACGCGCTGGCGGAAAAATATCGCGGCAAGGGCTTGTCGAAATACTGGTGGAGCGCAGTGTGCGTTGATATGCTGGCAACCGGGCATGACGAGGTCAAAAGCTCGATTTCCGCCACCAATCTTGCCGTCCTTAACCTGTATGCATCGCTGGGGTTTTCTTTCAATAACCCGCAAGACATTTACCATCGCATGGTGCCATGAGCTACTTCTATATTCTCCTCACTATTTTACTCACCGT
>SCPW01000127.1 GCA_004298605.1 Gallionella sp. | reverse complement strand
GGGTACGTAAGTGAGCATATTTTTATGTTTGTATTTGTGCCGGCATATTTGATATTTCTTGAAATGTTCTTCTGGCTTGGCCGACGCAGGATGAAGACCCCCAACGTAAAGTAGACCCCAATAAAAGACCTAATCTTTTATCGGGACAGGTGGCTATTCTGTTTAGCTTAAATAAAACTTGATTCATATCATGCAGCAGCGTATTTTTAGCACACCTCGATTAAGAATATGGCAACCCTGAAACACACCACCTATGGCTGCTACCTCTGACACACCGCCAGCACCTAAACTGCTCGATCAAGTAGTGGCTCGTCTGCGCGTGAAGCACTACAGTTTACGCACTGAAAAAACCTATGTGGATTGGATTAAACGCTATATCTGGTTTCATGGCAAGCGCCACCCGCAAGAGATGGGAGCATCTGAAATAGAGGCGTTTTTATCCCATTTGGCGGTGGAGCGCTCGGTTTCGGCTTCCACGCAAAACCAGGCGAAAAGCGCGCTGCTGTTCCTGTACAAAGAGGTGTTGCAGACCGAGTTGCCGTGGTTGGATAAGGTAACTCAAGCCAAGGCGCCCAAGCGGCTGCCGGTGGTGATGACGCGGGGAGAAGTGCAGTCTGTGCTTGCACGCATGGATGGGTCGGTTTGGCTGATTGCCAGTTTGCTCTATGGCAGCGGGCTGCGCATTATGGAATGCCTGCGCTTGCGGGTGAAAGATGTGGATTTTTCACGCCGCGAGATTCTGGTGCGCGAGGGTAAAGGGTTTAAGGATCGCGTTACCATGTTGCCCGCTTCTCTGGTGCAGCCGCTCAAACAGCATCTGGAGCGGGTGAAGGTGTTGCATGGCGAGGATTTGACTAAGGGGTATGGCGAGGTGTTCATGCCGATGGCGTTGGAGAAAAAATATCCGAACGCGGGCAAGTCGTGGGGGTGGCAATATGTATTTCCTTCGCGCAATTTGTCGGCTGACCCGCGTTCGGGTGTGGTGAGGCGTCATCATGCCGATGAAAAAACTATCCAGCGTGCGATGAAAAAGGCGGTGGCGGTGGCGGAGATCACCAGGCTCGCCACGCCGCACACCTTCCGCCATTCTTTTGCGACACATCTATTGGAGGGTGGCTACGATATACGCACGGTGCAGGAGTTGCTCGGCCATTCGGATGTTTCCACCACGATGATCTACACACACGTGCTGAATAAAGGCGGCAAGGGTGTGGTCAGTCCGCTGGATAGGTAGGGGCGCGATTCATCGCGCCCCCGCGTCGAATTGACCGCATGTCGGATAACCGCTTTTGTTTATAATCCGCCATCTTCAGAAAGCCCGATTATGGATCCGTTGAATATTGTTATTCTCGCTGCCGGCAAGGGCACGCGCATGTATTCCGAAAAGCCCAAGGTGCTGCACGCGCTGGCCGGCAAGCCGCTGGTGCAGCATGTGCTGGATTGCGCCGCTGCGCTCCAGCCGCAGCAGGTTTGCGTGGTGTACGGGCATGGCGGCGAGGCTGTGCCTGAAGCCATGCGGTCATACTCCGCCACGTTTGTCATCCAGGAGCCGCAACTCGGCACCGGCCACGCGGTGCAGCAGGCCATGCCGCATCTCGCCGACGGCAGCCGCACGCTGGTGCTGTACGGCGATGTGCCGCTGATCCAGCACAGCACCTTGCACCAGATGCAGCAGGCGGGCGACGGGCTGGTGTTGCTGACGGTCAATCTGGATAACCCTGCCGGTTACGGGCGCATCGTGCGCAATGCGCGGGGCGATGTACACAGTATTGTCGAGGAAAAAGACGCCACGCCGGAGCAGCGCGAAATCCGCGAGGTGAACACCGGCATCCTGCTTGCGCCGACCAATAAGCTGCGCGAGTGGCTGGCGAATTTGCGCAACAACAATGTGCAGGGCGAGTACTACCTGACCGATATTGTCGGCATGGCCGTGCAACAGGGTGTTGCGGTGCATACCGTGCAGCCCGCCCACGAGTGGGAAATTCACGGGATCAACAGCAAGGCGCAGTTGGCCGTGCTGGAGCGCGTCTGGCAACAGGTCGAGGCCGCACGCTTGCTGGCGCAGGGCGTGACGCTGGCCGATCCGGCGCGGATTGATGTGCGCGGAAAATTGGGTTGCGGGCGCGATGTCTGGATTGATGTCGGCTGCATTTTTGAAGGCGACGTGCAACTGGGCGACAACGTGCGGGTGGGCGCTTACAGCGTCCTCAAAAATTCCACCATCGCCGCAGGCACGGCCATCGCCCCTTACAGCCACATCGACAGCAGCGAAGTGGGCGCAAACTGCCAGATCGGCCCCTACGCGCGGTTGCGCCCCGGCACCAAACTGCACGACGAGGTGCATGTCGGCAATTTCGTCGAAATCAAAAACAGCGAAATCGCGCAGGCCAGCAAGGCTAACCACCTCAGCTACATCGGCGACAGCACCGTGGGCCGCCGCGTCAACAGATCGGAAGAGC
>SCPW01000126.1 GCA_004298605.1 Gallionella sp. | reverse complement strand
CACAGCACCACCGCAAATCCCTTGATCGGGCCCGACCCGAACATGAACAACGCAACCCCGGCAATCAGGGTCGTGACGTTGGAGTCGAGAATGGTGCCGAATGCCCTGTCATAACCGGCGTGGATCGCGGCCTGCGGCGTGACGCCGTTGCGCAGCTCTTCGCGGATACGCTCGTTGATCAGCACGTTGGCGTCGATCGCCATCCCCAGCGTCAGCGCGATACCCGCCATGCCGGGCAGGGTGAGCGTGGCCTGCAGCATGGACAACAACGCCACCAGCAACAGCAGGTTCGCGCCCAGCGACAGCACGGAAATCGCGCCGAACACCAGGTAGTAGGCAATCATGAAAACCGCGACCAGGATGAAACCGATTTTTGTGGAATCAAAACCGCGCTTGATATTGTCCGCGCCGAGGCTGGGGCCGACGGTGCGCTCCTCGATAATTTCCATCGGCGCCGCCAGCGCGCCGGCACGCAGCAGCAGCGCGGTATTCTGCGCTTCTGACGTGCTCATCTGACCGCTGATCTGCACGCGGCCGCCACCGATTTCTTCACGGATAACGGGCGCCGTGACGATTTCACCCTTGCCTTTTTCAAACAGGATGATCGCCATGCGCTTGCCGACATTTTCGCGCGTCGCTTCCTTGAATTTGCGCGCCCCCACACCGTCCAGATTGATATGCACCGCCGCTTCATTGGTGCGGTTGTCGAAGCCGGGTTGCGCGTCGTTGATGCGCTCGCCGGTCAACAAAACCTGCTTCTTCAGCAGCAAAGAATTGCCATCACGGTCTTTGAATATCTCGGTGCCGAATGGTGCGGCCGCGCCCGGGCTGATTTGATGCTCTTCGTCCACCAGGCGCACTTCCAGCGTGGCGGTGCGCCCCAGAATATCCTTGGCGCGCGCGGTATCCTGCACGCCGGGCAGTTGCACCACCACGCGATCCGCACCCTGTTGCTGGATCACCGGCTCAGCCACGCCCAACTCGTTGATCCGGTTGCGCAGCGTGAGCAAATTTTGCTGCACGGCCGAATCCTGGATGCGCCGTTCGGCTTCCGGTTTGAGTGTCGCCCGCAACACGAATTCGCCGCCTTCATCTTTGCCGTTCAGCGCATAGTCCGAAAAACGCTGTTTTAATTCTGCTTCACCCTTGTTGCGCGACTCGGCATCACGGAATTTCACCAGCACCATTTTGCCGTCGCGACCCACACCGGAATAGGCGACATTCTGCTCGCGCAACGTGCTGCGGATATCGCCCGTAACGGCCTCCAAAGCCTTGCTGAGCGCGGCATTCATGTCCACCTGCAACAGAAAATGCACCCCGCCGCGCAGGTCGAGACCGAGATACATCGGCAGCGCATACAGATTGCTTAGCCACTGCGGCGAACGCGACAACAAATTGAGCGCCACCACGTAGTCTTCGCCCAACTGCTTGGCCAGAATATCCTTGGCCTTCAGTTGGCTGTCGGTATCGGCAAAGCGGGCTTTGATACTGCTGCCATCCAGCGCGATCGCTTGAGGATTGAGGTTGGCCGCTTTCAGTGCATTTTCCACGCGCCCCAGCAATGCGTCATCCGCTTTCAGGCTGGCGCGCAACGGCGATACCTGCACGGCGGGCGATTCGCCGTAAAAGTTCGGCAAGGTGTAGACCAATCCTGCCAGCAATACGGCCAGGATCAGCAGATACTTCCACAATGGATAACGATTCATTGAAACCTCTTGATTAACGCGCGCAGCGACTCCAGGC
>SCPW01000125.1 GCA_004298605.1 Gallionella sp. | reverse complement strand
ACGGAAACGATTATGTTCCTGCGGCTCCGTTTTCAGTGGGTTCTCAACGACCCGAATCTGTCTTGCTCGTCCGGTTCTGCGTCAGGGACTTTTTTCAGGGCTGTTTCAAATTTTTTCCTGCTTGCCCTGCTTGCCCGCATTTTCAGGTAGTCTTCCGTGTCGAGCGCGGATATTTTTTCCGCCACGGCGGTTGCAACGAATTGGTTGATTGATATGTGGTCGGTTTTGGATAACATCCTGACCCTTTGGTGAAGGGAATCAGGTAAACGAAGGTTGATTGCGCTCATGATATTTCTCCTAATTGTAAATCAGCGGAAACTTTTCGGGCTGGGCCAGAGAGTCAAGGCAAAGGTCAACATCAAGGGCTGGCCAGTGCAGATGGTCTCCGTGGAGCAACTGCACGTTTAAAATCTGGTCAACCGCCGCATTCCGGAACCAGGGGAAATCCTCATAGGACAGGAAATGTTCCCGATCTTCGACCAAAAGCCAAAAGCCGAAACGGTCGATATTGGTTACTTCAACCTGCAAAGTGCTTGCGCCAAGCGTCAAGGATGTCATTTCGCTTTTCCTCCACTATCTTTTTTAACTCCGTCACCTGGGTCTGCGACAACCCATAATTTCCGGCAAGATCAACCGTAGGTTCCAGCCAGAATTTGGCTTCTCCGTCCGGGCAAATGGCATGAACATGAGGGCGTCGTTCTTCACGTGAGAAAAAAAAGAAACGATACTCCTTCCATTTGAATACCGTCGGACTCATATTTGCATGCTATCCGTTGCCATTTCGTTATACAATCTTATTCTTGTTTTATCTTGATCGCACATATAATAAGAACGCTCGTTAACTCGCTTTTATGAGTGGATTGCCACTTGTGAAATATCCGAGTAAATCCATGATCTAAAAGTGAGAAATGGTTTCCAGATGAACGTATCTCATTCCCGGCAATACATGAACTTCATTGCTTATATTAAGCCAGGACAACCGGTTGTCAAATGGTTTTGCGGGGAGACTCTTGTTTCAGGATTCTCGGACTGCCCCCTTTCATTTTGCTGACTTCTGCTATGCTTTCAACGCCCTGCTTGAGAGCTCATTCGGCAGGTGAATAATCCTAACACCGCGAGCGTAGCAAAGGCCGCTCCAGCCAGGAAGGTGGCGGTCGCACCGAAGGCGCTCCACAGCATGCCCGCGATGACACTCGCCAGCAGCAGCGCGCCGCCGCTGACAAGGTTGAAGATGCCGAAAGCAGTGCCGCGAAACTCAGCGGGGGCGGTGTCAGCCACCAGCTTGGCGAACAGTCCTTGCGTGAGCCCCATGTGCAGTCCCCAGAGTGCTGTGCCGATAAGCACCGGCAACGGTGATGCGGCTGCGGCCAATACAATATTGGCCGCAATCAGTGTGGTTAGTCCAACAATAAGCGATGTCCGATGAGTGAGCCGATCAGTGGCGATACCTGCCGGGTAGGCGGTCGCTGCGTAGACGACGTTCATGACGATCATCACCATCGGCACGTAACCTATAGCCAGTCCGACATCCTGGGCGCGCAGCACCAGAAACGCCTCGCTGAAACGGGCCAAGGTGAACACCGCGCCAAGCAGCACGATCAGCC
>SCPW01000124.1 GCA_004298605.1 Gallionella sp. | reverse complement strand
GCTACGAAGGGCCGAAGGGCGGGCCGGGTATGCAGGAAATGCTTTACCCCACCAGTTACCTGAAATCAAAAGGCTTGGGTGCGGCGTGCGCGCTACTTACCGACGGGCGATTCTCCGGCGGCACATCCGGCTTAAGCATCGGCCACGTCTCGCCGGAAGCGGCGCGGAGCGGCGCAATTGGGCTGGTGGAAGAAGGCGATACCATCGCGATCGACATCCCTCGGCGCAGCATTACGCTGGTGATTTCCGATGCGGAAATGCAACGCCGCCGCACCGCGATGGAAGCCCGAGGAAGCAAGGCATGGCAGCCGCTTGGCCGCGAGCGGCAGGTATCGGTTGCATTGCGCGCCTACGCCGCCATGACCACCAGCGCCGACAAAGGCGCAGTGCGCGACATTACCCAAATAGAAAGGAAATAACATGACCACAGCACAACAATTGAACGCGCAATTCGGCATTGACGGCCAACTCGGCTTCCGCGAAGACGCCAGCGGCTTGATCGTCGCGGAAATCGGCAACGCACAGGCCAGCGCATCGCTGTGTTTGCAGGGCGCACATTTGATGACCTGGCAACCCAACAGCCAATCCGTGCCGGTGGTATGGCTGTCGCGCGATGCCAAGCTGGCGGCGGGCAAGTCGATACGCGGCGGAGCGCCGGTATGCTGGCCGTGGTTTGGCGCGCACGCTGCCGAAGCGAGCTTTCCCGGACACGGCTATGCGCGCACCGTGCCGTGGCAAGTGGTCGAAACGGGCAGCGAGCCCGATGGCGCGACCCGCTTGACTTTGCGCTTGATGGAAAGCGAAAAAACACGCGCGCAGTGGCCGCATTCCTGCACTCTGGAATTGACCGTAGTTGTCGGCGAAACATTGCGCATGGAGTTGGCTACCGTAAATACCGGAATAGCCGATTTCGTGATCGGCGAAGCCTTGCACACTTACTTTCAGATCGGCGACATCGGCACGGCGCGCGTCACCGGCCTGGAAGGCTGCGATTACTGGGACAAAGTGGGCGGCTCCACGCTCAGGAAACAGGATGGCGCAATCGGTTTTTCGGGTGAGACCGACCGCGTGTACATCAACACCGCAGCCGAATGCGTGATTGAGGATGACAAGCTGAAGCGGCGCATTCATGTCGCCAAATCCGGCAGCCGCTCCACCGTGGTGTGGACACCGTGGACGGAAAAGGCCAACAAAATGGGCGACTTGGGGCAACCGGACGGCTGGCGCGAAATGGTATGTGTGGAATCGGCAAACGCGATCGAAAATCTCGTCAAAGTCGCGGCGGGAAGCAGACATACGCTGATAGTCGAATATCGCGCCGAATCGTTGTAATATCGGCAGCTTTGGCGATCACGCCAAAAACAGATGCAATATTGATATACAGGAGAACAAATTGAAGGTATCAAGAATTACCTTGGCGTTACTGGCGATGGTTTCGCTTCAGGCTCATGCCAAAGATGGGCACAATCAGGCCAAGAAAGAAAAAGACGTCGCCAGCATGACGGCGGGCAAGATTTTCAAGGATTGCGATGACTGCCCCGAAATGGTGGTGATCCCTGCGGGGAGCTTCGACATGGGTTCGAATAACGATCCGAATGAAATGCCCGTGCACCGCGTCACCATCAGTCACGCCTTCGCGCTGGGCAAGACCGAAGTGACACAAGGGCTATGGAAAGCGATCATGGGCGACAACCCCAGCAAATATATCAACTGTGGCGACAATTGCCCGGTGGAGCAGGTGAACTGGGAAGATGCGCAGGAATTCATCCAGAAGCTCAATGCCAAGACCGGCAAACAATACCGCCTGCCGAGCGAAGCGGAATGGGAATACGCTTGCCGTGCGGGAGCGCAGCAGAAATACTGCGGCAGCGACAACCTGGACAGCGTTGGCTGGTATGGCGCGTTGGCTACACCGGCAGGGAACAGCGGCAAGACGCCCAACCCGGTGGCAACCAAACAGGCCAATGCCTGGGGTTTGTACGACATGAGCGGCAATGTGTGGGAATGGGTGGAAGACAGCTATCACGACAGCTACAACGGCGCTCCGGCGGATGGCAGCGCGTGGCAAGGGGATGGCGCAATGCGCACCCCCCGTGGCGGATCATGGAGCTATGCCCAACATGCGGCAAAGCGGGGCGGGAGTGCGCCCAAGTACCGTTACAGCACCATCGGTTTTCGCCTGGCGAGGACATTGCCGTAGCCGGTGTGGCGCACAAACCAACGGATGTAGGTCGGATTTCAACCCGACCTACACCTAAGGGACATGGCGAGCAGTCACCCCTGATAATGGGAACTCGCCATGCCCGGAACCCTCGCTACGCTCTCCCTCACCTCAATCCTCTCCCGCTTGCGGAAATGAGGCAAACGAATCGCTACGCGAGTTTCACGTTAACGAACAATCTGGATTTATTCCAAAGACAAGATAAATTTGACCAAAATCTTGCGATTTTCCGTGCTGAGCAATTTTTCCGAATAGCCCGGCATTTCCCTGCTGATCCAGGCGCCGCTGCCGCCGTTAATGATCTTGTTTGTCAAATGCGCTTCGGCATCCGGGTTGTTTTTATATCGTTCGGCCACGGATTCCCATGCCGGGCCAAGTAAATTCTTGCCGGTTGTGTGGCACATAAAACAACCCGTGTCGTTTGCCAATTGCCATTCCGCTGCACGGGAAGCGTATTTTTCTGGCACTTCCGGCTGGCAGCCATATAGCGCAATCAACAACGATGCCAGCAAGATATTTCGTGTACGCATGATCCCCTTTTCCTCGTTTAGCTTTTAAACGATCAATGATCTCACAAAACGACAAAAATTTCATGTTTGTCGAGCATTGGTTTGTCGAGCACTGGCAAGGGTTTGGGCATTGCCGCCAACCAGAATGCCCGCGCGACAAGCCGCCGCTCCCGTTACCATGAAATCATTGAAATAAGCTGTCAACGCCACATGGCAGGATCGCGTTGTTGCTCCACCGGCCTAAGAATCTGGTTGGCAAAGCGGGCGGGGTTGTTTAGAATCGCCTGCGAAGGCAAAACCTTCGCCTTTTAAAAACATTAACCCTATTAACGGAGAGAACATGAAATCTATCATTGTAAGCGTGGTTGCAGCAGCAGGTTTGATGGTTGCAGGTAGCGTGTTGGCGGCTGATATGCCGGAAGTTGCGAAAAAGAATGGTTGCACCGCTTGTCATGCGATTGACAAGAAGGTGGTTGGTCCAGCTTTCATGGACGTTTCCAAAAAATATAAGGGCGACGCTGGCGCAGTGGCCCATCTGACCACCAAGGTTTCCAAGGGTGGTAGCGGCGTGTGGGGCACAATGCCTATGCCGGCCAGCCCAAAGCTGAGCGAAGCCGACAACAAGGAACTGGTGAACTTTGTTCTGGGTCTGGCGAAGTAAGCCGGGATAACCCACAAAAAAGCCGGCGCGAGCCGGCTTTTTTGTTATTTGCCAATCTGCTTGTAACCGGCTCCATCCCGCCCATAAAAAATGGGGTGTCGCGCTAGCGTTTCTGTGGGCGACCGGTTTTAATTTTTTCCAGGCCGCCAAATGCGCGCTTGAGTTGCGCGGCGTTTAACTCGACCAATGCTTTCAGCCCGGCCCGCAACACTTCGCTTTTCTTCACCTGCAATCCGGCTTTCAGGCATGACTCCTTGATTTCCGTGATTTTCTGGTACTCGCTTTGCGGCATGGTGAAGCTGTCTCGCACCACCTTTACCTTGTGTTCTTTTTTTGGCTTTTTTTCGGTCTGCATAGCAGGCGGCTCCGCCGCTATTTTTGCCGGAGCAGGGGGTTTTTTCATGGGCACTTTTTTTTCTGGAGTTTTTGCTGTGGCTGCGGCAGTTTTTTTGGTTGTCATGTCATTCCCTTCAGATTAAAGTGGCAAAACAGTGTATCCAGTATGCGCTGAAAAATGAAATGTAATAATTAACCGGCTGCCGGGGCGCGCGCAATATTGCCTGGCGGCCTTCAGGTCGAGGGCGATTATGGATCTGATTCTGTGGCGCCATGCGGAGGCGGCGGACGGCGCACCCGATATTGCACGCGAACTGACCGCAAAAGGCAGGAAGCAGGCCGAAAAAATGGCCGCCTTTCTGCACCGGTATTTGCCCGACGGTTCACGTATTCTGGTCAGCCCCACGACCCGTACCCAACAGACCATTGCGGCGCTCACCAGCCACTTCACCCTTGTTCCCGCCATTGCCCCGGGAGCGTCCGCCCAGGCCGTATTGCATGCGGCGCGCTGGCCGGATGCGGGCGGCACTGTGCTGGTGGTCGGACATCAACCCACGCTGGGTGAAGTCGCGGCGCAACTGCTGGGCTGCAATGATTATCCGCCCGGCATCAGGAAGGGCGCGCTGTGGTGGTTCAGCCGACGCGAACGTGAAGGTTCGGCACAGATCGCGTTACGCCTTGTTATCACCCCGGATTTCTTGTGAAGCAATTTTTATATTTGGGAGAACGCCATGTTTGAATCCGCCGAACTCGGGCACAAGATAGACAAAGCCACTTACGACAAGGAAGTGCCGCTGTTGCGCGAGGCGCTGCTGGATGCGCAGATGGATCTGGCAAAGCTGGCCAAATTCCCGGTCATTATTTTGATTGGCGGCGTGGATGGAGCGGGGCGTGGCGAAACCGTCAATCTGCTCAACGAATGGATGGACCCGCGTTTTGTCCAGACGCACGGCATGGGCGAGCCATCCGACGAGGAGATGGATCGCCCGATGATGTGGCGGTTCTGGCGCGAGTTGCCGCCCAAAGGCAAAATCGGCATATTTCTCGGTTCCTGGTACACGTGGCCGGTTCTCAACCGTGTGTCCGGCATCACCAAGGTGGCCGACCTCGACCAAAGCTTGGAACGCGCCAAGCGACTGGAGAAAATGTTGACCGATGAAGGCGCGCTGATCCTCAAGTTCTGGTTGCATTTATCCAGGGACAAGCAGGAAAAACGCCTCAAACTGCTCGAAAAAGACCCTAAAACCCGTTGGCGCGTCACGGATCGCGATTGGGAACATTACAAGCTATACGACAAGTTTCGCGTCGTGAATGAAAGCGTTATTCGCCACACCAGCACGGCCGAGGCGCCTTGGACCATCGTCGAAGGCTTCGATCCGCGCTACCGCAGCCTGACCGTAGGCAAGGTCATTCTGGATGCGATCCGCAAACGCCTGGATGAGGCGGGCAAGAAGGCCGCCGAGGTTCACGCGCCGCCACCGCTACCTTCGATCGACCAGCTCGATATTCTGAAGACGCTGGACCTTGGCCAAAAAATCGACAAAAAGGACTTTCAGGCCGAACTGGAAAAATATCAGGGCAAACTTGCCTTGTTGACGCGCAATCCCAAGTTCAAAAACATTACCGTAATCGCCATGTTCGAGGGCAACGACGCCGCCGGTAAGGGTGGCGCCATCCGCCGCATTACCGGTGCGCTGGATGCACGCTATTACAACATTATTCCGGTGGCCGCACCTACCGAGGAAGAGCGCGCGCAGCCTTATTTGTGGCGTTTCTGGCGGCACATTCCGCGGCGCGGGCGAGTGACGATTTTCGACCGTTCCTGGTATGGCCGCGTACTGGTCGAGCGCGTCGAGGGCTTCTGCTCGAAAGCCGACTGGATGCGTGCTTACAGCGAGATCAACGACTTCGAGGGGCAACTGGTGCGCCATAAAATCGTGGTGGCCAAATTCTGGCTCACGATCAGCAAAGACGAGCAGCTCAAACGTTTCAAGGAGCGCGAAAAAATCGGCTTCAAGCGCTTCAAAATTACCGAGGAAGACTGGCGCAACCGCAAAAAATGGGACGAATACGAACACGCCGTGTGCGACATGGTAGACCGCACCAGCACCGAAATTGCGCCCTGGACACTGGTGGAAGCCAACGACAAAAACTTTGCGCGCATCAAGATTTTGAAAACGCTGTGCCAGCAGATCGAAGCGGCGATAAAGAAGAAATAAGGGCTACCCTAAACTCGTTAAATCGCCCCAACCGATAAATGATTAACAACATTATCGAAATATGGTATTGGACTATTATTTTGGCGACACTGATCGGTGTTGTCATGTATTGGGGTATTGGTTATGCGCGGGATTTATGGTCTTCCCTGATGGGACAAAGGAATGCCTGGCAGACCGGGGGATCAAATGGCAAAGCGATGGAGCCATACAGCAGGCGCATGGTAACCATCCATTGGCTGACGCTGGCTTTGTTGATTGTGACCTGGTATCTAGGCGATGTGCTGGTGGATGCCCGCAATGAAAAAAGCGCAACGCTGACCGGATACTTTGCACACGTGCTGGCGGGCGGCGCAGTATTGCTGCTGACATTATTGCGTTTGACTTATCGCAGCGTGGATAAGATACCGCCGCCATTGGGCTTTGCATTGATGGATATGGTGGCCGGCGGTGTTCATTACCTGCTTTATATCCTGCTGATATTGCTGTCGCTATCCGGGTTCATGACCTTGCTAACGAGCAGCGTGGGCGAGGCTTTGCTGGTAGTCGATGCGGGATTGCTCCCAACAAAATATACCGGCCCCGGCGTGATCCCCCACGCGGTGCATGAAACGTTGGTGACGGTGCTGATTACGGTGGTGGCAATGCATATACTCGGCGTAATCAAACACCAATTCATCATGAAAGACGGCCTGATGAGGCGGATGTCGCTACGCAAAAAAGGTGGCCGATCCGCATAACCGCGATCGGCTTCCAGTGGGTTATTGCAGGCGCTCCGCAGTCTGCACCAGCACGTAGGGGCTGACGACCACCGCCCACACGGTTGCATCGCTTTCGAGCCAGGCATTTGCCTGCTCGTCGGATACTTTGCCGATCTGCCCTGTTCTCAGCCACTGCTCGACCTGGGCTATATTGTCTTCCGAAATCTGGAATGCGGCTTCGACCAGATCCAGTTCTACGGAGACGTGAAATGCGGTGCCGCCGGCAAAGAAGCGTTGCAACTCTTTCCAGGCGATTTGCGCGGTCTCCAGATTCACTTTGGCGCGAAATACTTCGTTGCGATTTTCTGTTATATCCATATCAGGCATCCATCTTCCAGGTCACATTTTCTCCGGCGCGCAACGGCACCAGGCGATGTTCGCCGAACCCAACCGAGGCGGGCACTTTCCAGCTTTCTTTGCGCAACGTGATCTTGTCGGAGTTGCGCGGCAAGCGGTAAAAATCTGCACCATAAAAGCTGGCGAAGCCTTCCAGTTTATCCGGCGCGCCGAGTTGCTCGAATGCCTCGGCATACAGTTCGATGGCGGCGTGTGCGGTGTAAATACCGGCGCAGCCGCAGGCCGCTTCCTTGGTGTGCTGCGCGTGCGGCGCGCTGTCGGTGCCGAGGAAAAATTTGGGGTTGCCGCTGGCGGCAGCTTGCCCCAATGCCTCGCGGTGCAGCTCGCGCTTCAATACCGGCAGGCAATAGTAATGCGGGCGCATCCCGCCGCTGAACATGGCATTGCGGTTGTACAGCAGGTGATGCGCGGTGATGGTCGCGGCGATGTTTTCCGGCGCGCTCATTACGAACTGCACCGCATCGCGGGTGGTGATGTGCTCGAACACCGCGCGCAGTTGCGGCAGGTCTTTCAGCAACGGTTGCAACACGCGCTCGATGAACACGGCCTCGCGGTCGAACACGTCCACGCTGCTGTCGGTCACTTCGCCATGCACCAGCAGCGGCATCCCGCAACGCTGCATTTCTTCCAGTGCGAGGTAAGTTTTGCGGATGTCGGTCACGCCCGCATCGGAGTTGGTGGTCGCACCCGCCGGATACAGCTTGACCGCGTGGATCACGCCGCTTTGTTTGGCCCGCCGAATTTCCTGCGGCGTGGTGTTGTCGGTGAGATACAGCGTCATCAGCGGCTCAAATTTTGCGCCCGCAGGCAACGCGGCGAGGATGCGCGCGCGGTAGGCTTGCGCCTGTTCGGTGGTGGTCACTGGCGGCCTGAGGTTGGGCATGACGATGGCGCGGGCGAATTGCCGCGCGGTATCCGGCAGCACCGATTGCATTAACGCACCATCGCGCAAATGCAGATGCCAATCGTCGGGGCGGGTGATGGTGAGTTGTTTCATGCGCAGTTATCCGTTGCCTCGTCGAACACGATATCGCCTTCCGGCACTTTATCGCCCGGCCTGATCTGTTTGAAATCGAACAGCTTGCCGTCCAGCAGATGCGATGGCGCGACGTTCTGCATCGCGGTGAAAATGGTCTGGCTGCGCCCCGGATATTCGAGCTCCCAGTCGGCGAGCATTTTCTTGATGTGCTTGCGCTGCATGTTTTCCTGCGAGCCGCACAGGTTGCACGGGATGATCGGAAATTCCATGCCGCGCGCGTAGCGGGCGATGTCTTTTTCCGCGCAATAAGCCAGCGGTCGGATCACGATATGGTCGCCCTTGTCCGTCACCAGTTTGGGCGGCATGGCCTTGAGCTTGCCGCCGAAAAACATGTTCAGGAACAGGGTTTCGATCATGTCGTCGCGGTGGTGGCCCAGCGCGATTTTGTTTGCGCCGAGCTCCTGCGCGACACGGTAGATGATGCCGCGCCGCAATCGCGAGCAGAGCGAGCAGGTGGTTTTGCCTTCGGGGATTTTTTCCTTGACGATGGAATAGGTGTCCTGAGTCTCGATGTGGAACTTTACGCCGATAGACTGGAGATAAGCGGGCAACAATTCGGCGGGGAAGCCGGGCTGCTTCTGGTCGAGGTTCATCGCGACAATTTTGAAATCGATCGGCGCGCGTTTTTGCAGGTTGCGCAGGATGTCGAGCAAGGTGTAGGAATCTTTGCCGCCGCTCAGGCACACCATGATCGTATCGCCTTCCTCGATCATGTTGAAGTCGGCAATGGCCTTGCCGACCTGGTGTTCGAGCCGCCCTTTGAGTTTATTGAAGTTGCCGGAGTGTTCGCCGGAATGGTCGAAATGGATGGGTTGTGTTGCTGTACTCATAAAAATATTCCAGATTTAAAGATTAATACTTCGTCCGCCATCGACGGCGATGATCTGCCCGGTGACATAGCTCGCATCCCGAAGCAGAAAAGCCACGGTCTTGGCGATGTCGTCCGGTTCGCCTTCGCGCTTGAGCAGCGTGTGCGCCACGATCTTGCGGCGCTGCTCTTCGTCCATCCAAACCGCGTTTTCCGGCCACACGATGACGCCCGGCGCGATGGCGTTGACGCGCACTTGCGGCGCCATTTCCTGTGCCAGCGCGCGGGTCAGCGCAACCAGCCCTGCCTTGGCGACGCTGTACAGCAGATGCCCGTGCATCGGGCGTTCGGCGTGGATGTCCGCGATGTTCACAATCGCGCCATGGCGGCGGCGCAATTCGTCCGCCGCCGCCTGCGCGAGGAACAGCGGGGCTTTCAGGTTGGTGCCGAGCAGGTCGTGCCATTGCTGTTCGTCTATTGCCGCCAGCGGCGTGGCGTAGAAACTGGAAGCATTGTTGACCAGCGCATCCAGCCGCCCGAAGGTTTCGATGACCCCGCGCACCAATTTCGGTAACGCGTCCGGGTCGAGCAGGTCGGCCTGAAATGCGGCGGCGCTCCCGGCGCGCAGCGCATTCAGCTCGTCGCGCAACGCCAGTGCATTCTGTTCCGAGCTGCGATAATGCACGGCAACTTGTGCGCCAGCCGCGTGCAGCCGGCGGCAAACCGCAGCGCCCACGCGCTTCGCCCCACCGGTCACCAATACTACTTTGCCTTGCATCACACTCTCCACTACACTTCATCAAACTTGCGAATTATACCCGACCATGCTTATTCAGCCCGCCAACAACTTGCCCTCACCCAGCCAGGAAGCCGCACAGCACAGCGCGCGCCTGGTCGAATTTATCCGGCATGACATCGCAGCACGGGGTGGCTGGATTTCATTCGCGCGCTATATGGAGCTGGCGCTGTACGCGCCCGGCTTGGGCTATTACACCGCAGGCGCGCACAAGTTCGGCGAGGCGGGCGATTTTGTCACCGCGCCGGAACTCTCGCCGCTGTTTGGCCGCACCCTGGCGCGGCAAGCGGCGGAAATCATGGCGCGCAGCGCGCCGCACATTTTGGAACTGGGCGCGGGCAGCGGCAAACTGGCGGCGGATATGCTCGGCGAGCTGGAGCGGCTGGGCAATTTGCCGGACAGTTACACCATTCTTGAGGTGAGCGCCGACTTGCGCGCGCGCCAGCAAACCTTGCTGGGCGAACGCCTGCCGCACCTGATGGATCGCGTGCATTGGCTGGACGCATTGCCCGACCAGTTAAGCGGCGCGGTCATCGCCAACGAGGTGCTCGACGCGCTGCCGGTGCATCTGGTGCATTGGCGTGCCGTGGATGTAGGTCGGGATTTATCCCGACATGGCGGCGATGTCGGGATAAATCCCGACCTACAAAACCGCGACCGTGCAATTAACGAGCGCGGCGTATCGATTGGCGACAACGGTTTCATCTGGCAGGATCGCGCCATCGGCGATGCCGCGCTGCTGCACACCGCGCGGCAAATTGCCGCGCCTAACGAGCATGGCAATGATGTAGCTCCCGATAATGAAACTCGCCATGCCCGTCCCCCTCACCTCAATCCTCTCCCGCAAGCGGGCGAGGAGGCAAACGAATCGCTGCGCGAGTTTCACATTAACGATTATGTCAGCGAAATTTGCCTCGCCGCGCACGGCCTGATTAACAGCCTGGCGAGCCGCTTGGAACAAGGCGCGATGCTGTTCATCGACTACGGCTTCGGCGCGCGCGAGTTCTATCACCCGCAACGCGACAGCGGCACGCTGATGTGCCACTACCGCCACCGCGCGCACGACGATCCGTTTTTTCTGCCCGGCTTGCAGGACATCACCGCACATGCCAATTTCACCGCCATCGCCGAATGCGGTATCGACGCGGGGCTGGAACTGCTGGGCTACACCTCGCAGGCATTTTTCTTAATCAACTGCGGTATCGCCGAATTGATGCGGGACACTTCCCCGGAAAACCTGCGCGACTATTTGCCGCTCTCGGCGCAGTTGCAGAAACTCACCAGCCCGGCGGAAATGGGCGAGCTGTTCAAAGTGATCGCGCTGGGCAAAAATATGGCGGGGCCGTTGTGCGGGTTCGCGCGCGGCGATTTGTCGCGTTCGCTGTAACATTTTTGCCCCTTAGAACATATAGGTGGCCGCGTCAAACCGTGTACCGGGCAAAATGCAGAACGGGAGCCGGGGCTCCCGTTCTGGTTTGGGGTGTTACTGCGTACTGCCTTGTTTCGATGATTACCGCGAGCCGGCGGCTGTCGGCGGGGCGGCGTTGTAAGCGGCTACCGGGTCAGACAAAATACCGTTCTTTGCAATGAAAGTATCTGCCGTACCGGACGGGACGCCGTTCTTTGCGAGGATTTCTTTCTGCAAGCCGATAAATGCCTTGTGGGCTTTCGAGTATGCCTGTGCGGCTACTTCAACCGCCTTGAAGCCATCGGCATTTGCGTTGCCGGGTAGCTCCACGGCAGATTTTGAACTCTGCCACGTCTTGTAAGCATTGGCGGCCTCATCCCTTCTTTTTGCCAGTTCGTCCTGCTGGCTTCCTGCAAGCGCGACCATTTGGGTGTATTTTTTGGCTTCTGCCGCAAGTTTTTGTTCAGTGTTTTTCTGGATCATTTTTTCCAGCGCAATCGACTGTGACATGCCTGGCGCCGCGTCATCGCTTTTTTGCCCGGCAAGTGGTGCGCCTGCAATTGCAGCGGATGAAAAAAGCGACAAGAGTCCTGCAACTGCAAAAAGAAGGTGTTTTTCGGTTTTCATTACGGGGTCTCCTTATTCTGGTGTCGGGGTTGCATCGTATCGGTTTCGGCAATAATGGCAATTGTACTTTGGTACACCTATCCGGCGGCCTTATCCCGGCTTTTTGTCTTCCGGCGGATTCATGTGAATTGCCAAAAAAAACGGCGGCCAAAGCCGCCGGTGGGAACACTGTATCGTTCAGCGTAGCGCGTGCTGACGGTGTGTTCCTCTGTTCTCCTCCTCAAACGTTTTTCTTCTTGCCGTTTATCCAAGCCCCGCATCCGGGCGCCCCCTGAATTTTTAGAGTGCGCCCATTACCCGTACAGCGATTGGTCGAGGCCACGTCCTTATAATTTTTATTTCTGCATCGCAGCCAACGTAGCCTCGTTGGCGATACAACAAGCACAATCTGCGCCATGAGCTGTAAACGGCTGTTGCAAGATGGATTTTTCTTTTTCGGCGCATTTTCAGGCGCATGACTGTAAATTTTTCTGACATTGTTTGATTCAAAAATCCGGCCTCAGCTCGCCTGAATCACTGCGTGCCGGACGTTTTGCCCTGGTTCCGCAAAAATCCGTTGATCTCCTGCAAGACCAGTTGCCCGTCGCGGTTGGCGTCAATATCATCAAAGCGCGCGCTGACGTTGGGGATGGCTTGCGCCTCTTCCCTGGACAGTTTGCCGTCTTTGTTCCGATCCGCATCCTGCAGGCGGCGGCTGAACCCTTCGCGCACTTTTTGTTGTGCGGCGATTATTTCATTTTTGCTCAGATAGCCGTCTTGGCCGGTGTCTATTCCCTCGAAGCTCGCGGCCAAGGTCGGCGCTTTTTGTGCGGCCTCTTCTTTGGAAATTTTGCCATCCTTGTCAGTGTCCACGTTATTGAACTGCCGTTCAAACTCCGGGTTTACCCTGGGTTTTTTGCCGGGCGGTTCCGCGGCTACCGCCACACATGGCAACGCAATCGCCATCGCTATCCATACACGCTTGTTCATTGCTGCCCCTTTCGTTGTTTTTCCACATATTCTTCTATCGCGCCGATACGCGCCTGTCGCACCGCGGCGGCGATTGCGCCGCCGCTCCGTCTGGCAATCTCGCCCGCGTTGACCGCGCGCGCGGACGCCAGCAACCGCAACAGGTAATCCGCCTGCGGATAGGCATCCCGTTCGCTTCCCTTGCGACCGCGCGCGTCGCTGGCGCAGGCTTGCAGCAATTGCG
>SCPW01000123.1 GCA_004298605.1 Gallionella sp. | reverse complement strand
CGATCTGTTTTTTCTCTTTCTTTAAAGGGTATCTCTATAAATTCATTTTACGAGCGAATCGCGGCGTCGCGTGCTCGCTCATTCCTCGCCTATCCGTATGATATGTCTCGTCATTCGCTGCGCGGCTCCTTGCGCTTCATCTCGTAAAAGTGAATTTCTAGAGATACCCTAAACGCGGATTTGTCCGCTGCCCAATACGATGAATTTTTGCGAGGTCAGCCCTTCCAGGCCGACCGGCCCGCGCGCGTGGATTTTGTCGGTGGAAATGCCGATCTCCGCGCCGAGGCCGTACTCGAAGCCATCGGCAAAACGCGTCGAGGCATTGACCATCACCGAGCTGGAATCTACCTCGCGCAGAAAGCGCATCGCCTTGCTGTAATTTTCGGTGACGATGCTGTCGGTATGCTGCGAGCTGTAGGTGTTGATGTGCGCGATGGCCTCGTCCAAACCGGCGACGACGCGCACGGCGAGAATCGGCGCGAGATATTCGGTGCGCCAGTCTTCTTCGGTCGCGGTTTTCATCTGTGTCACCAGCGCGCGCGCCGCATCGTCGCCGCGCAACTCCACGCCCTTGTCCAGATAAATTTTGCACAGCGGCGGCAGCACCTTGGCGGCTACGTCCTGCGCCACCAGCAGCGTCTCCATCGCGTTGCACACGCCGTAGCGGTGCGTCTTGGCGTTGTCGGCGATACGGATGGCTTTGTCTGGATCGGCTTCGCCGTCGATATAAACATGGCAAATGCCGTCCAGATGCTTGATGACCGGCACTTTGGCTTCGTCGGAAATGCGCGCGATCAGGCTCTTGCCGCCGCGCGGCACGATCACATCCACATATTCCTTCATGGTAATCAGCTCGCCGACCGCCGCGCGATCCGTGGTGGCGATAACTTGCACGGCGGTTTCAGGTAATCCGGCGGCGCGCAGCCCGGCGTGAACGCAGGCCGCAATCGCCTGGTTGGAATGGATCGCTTCCGAGCCGCCGCGCAGAATCGCCGCGTTGCCGGATTTCAGGCACAGCCCGGCGGCATCCGCCGTGACATTGGGGCGCGACTCGTAAATGATGCCGATCACGCCCAGCGGCACGCGCATCTTGCCGACTTGAATGCCGGACGGGCGATAACTCATATTGCTGATTTCGCCGATCGGGTCGGGAAGTGCGGCGATTTGCAGCAGGCCTTCCGCCATGCCGCGCACGGTTTTTTCGGTCAGCGTCAGGCGGTCCAACGAAGCGTCATCCAGCCCGCCGGCGCGCGCCGCAGCGACATCTTTGGCATTCGCGGCGATCAGTTGCGCGGACTGGTTTTGCAGCGCGGCGGCGATTTCCTGTAGCGCGCGGTTCTTGGTGGACGTGTCTGCCTGCGCCATGACGCGCGAAGCCGCGCGCGCGGCTTGGCCGACTCCCTGCATGTATTTCTTGATGTTGTCCATGATGTTTTCTTTGAAGCGGATGGGGCGCATTTTATCACCCCAATGCGTGATTGTAGGGGCGCGATTCATCGCGCCCAGATTTATTCCCGCATCAGAAAAAGGGCGCGATGAATCGCGCCCCTACGTTAAAATGCGCGCCATTAAATTATTTTCGGAAACCACAATGTCCGACATTCTCAACAAGATTCTCGCGGTCAAAGCGCGGGAAGTTGCCGCAGCACAAGCTGTCAAGCCGCTTTCGGCCATGCGAGCCGAAGCGGCGCAAGCGGCGCACACACGCGATTTTACCGGCGCGATCCGCGCCAAAATCACCGCAGGTTTGCCCGCCGTGATCGCCGAAATCAAGAAAGCCAGCCCGAGCAAAGGCGTGTTGCGCGCGGATTTTCGCCCCGCCGAAATCGCCGCCAGCTACGCGCAACATGGCGCGGCCTGTTTGTCGGTGTTGACCGACGAGCAATTTTTTCAGGGCAGCGCGGCCTATTTGCAACAGGCGCGCGCGGCTTGCACTTTGCCGGTGCTGCGCAAGGATTTCATGGTGGACGAGTACCAGATTTACCAGGCGCGCGCGATGGGGGCGGACGCGGTTCTGCTGATTGCCGCCGCGCTAAGTATGGCGCAAATGCTCGAATTCGAGGCGTTGGCGTACAGTTTAGGCATGGCGGTGCTGGTGGAAGTACACAATGGTGAAGAGCTGGATGCCGCGCTGCAATTGGACACGCCGCTGATCGGCGTAAACAACCGCAACCTGCGCACCTTTGAAGTGAGCCTGCAAACCACGCTGGGCTTGCTGCCGCGTATTCCGCCCGACCGCATCGTCGTCACCGAAAGCGGCATTCTCAAAGCGGAAGACGTAAAACTGATGCGCGGCAATCAGGTGAACGCATTTCTGGTGGGCGAAGCCTTTATGCGCGCAGCGAATCCGGGCGCAGAGTTGGCAAAGGTTTTTGCGTAGGGGCGTGATTCATCACGCCCTGATTATCGTCGTACCGGAAAAAAGGGCGTGATGAATCACGCCCCTACAGGAGGATGTCATGTTAAATCTGGATCGTCTGATTGTTGAATTTGATAAAGGCTTGCGCACCTTGTTCAGCCAGGCGCACAGCGCGCGCCCTTACCCCGACGCCGGCGCACCCGATGCAGCAATGGATGAGGCCGAGAAAAAACTTGCCGCCGCGCTGATGCGCGTCAATCACAGCGGCGAAATTTGCGCGCAGGCCTTGTATCAGGGGCAGGCTTTGACGGCGCGCGACACCTCCGTGCAGCAAAAACTCCGGCAGGCCGCGCAGCAAGAAACCGAGCATCTCGCCTGGACGGCCAGGCGCGTGCGTGAGCTCGGCGGACATCTGAGCTTGCTGAACCCGCTCTGGTATGCGGGATCGCTGGCAATCGGGGCAACTGCCGGACTGTTGGGCGACCGATGGAATCTCGGTTTTCTCGCCGAAACCGAGCGGCAGGTGGGGGATCACCTGCAAAGCCATCTGGGGCGTTTGCCGGTTCGGGACGAAAAAAGCCGCGCGATTGTACGGCAGATGTATCAGGACGAAACCGGACACGCCGACATGGCGGTTTCGTTGGGCGGCGCAGAACTGCCGTACCCGG
>SCPW01000122.1 GCA_004298605.1 Gallionella sp. | reverse complement strand
CAGCGCACCGGAAGATATGAGTAGAGTTTTTGCCCCAAATCGGGCACGGAAGTAAAGCCGGACGCGATCACCAAGGCGGTCGGTTTTTGCCGGGTGGCCAGCCATGCGGCAACGGCGCCGCCCAGCGATTCGCCGAACAGTACGATGCGGCAGGAGGGAATGCGCCGCTGCTCGGCCAGGTGGCGCCAGGCGGCCTCGGCATCCCGATAGGTGCCCTGCTCGGAGGGTGCGCCGCCGCTGTTCCCGTAGCCCCGATAATCGAAGATCAGCGTGCTGTAGCCCAGACGATGAAACATCTGCACCGAATCGATCCGGTGTGAAATATTCCCGGCGTTGCCGTGCAGGAACAACACCGTGCCGCGCGGCTGCGAGGCCGGAATATACCAGCCATGCAAATCAATGCCGTCGGAAGTTTTCAGGTGCAGGTCTTCGTATGTGAGGCCAACCTGACCCGGTGTAGCGATGATCTCGCGCCCGGTTCCCGGATAGAAAACCAGATGCGACTGGAAAATATAAATCAGCAGCGCAAGCCCGCCGTAGGCCGCAGCCAGAATACCCAGCACATGCCACATCAGGCGCATTCCGCCACCGCGCGCCGGATCGCGCCAACGGAACCGCGCCGAGCCATAACCAACATTGCGCCATGAAATAGTATCGGGCCTTTCATTTTGCGTCCTCCGGTGTGAATGGCATTGTACTGAGCCAGCCAAGTAGGGTGGGCATGATTTTGTGCCCGCGCGGGTACTGCGTGGGCAGGCGAAAAACCTGCCTGCCCACCCTACGGTTTAACCGGCCTCACCTTCCACGCAGCCAGTTTCGCCCGTTCCCGCGCTTCATCGACATCCCTGCCATTCGCCAGCGCCACGCCCATGCGGCGGCGGGCGAATGATTCCGGTTTGCCGAACAGGCGCACGTCGCTTTGCGGTACGCGCAACGCTTCGTCCACGCCGGCGAAGGCGATGCCCCGCTCTTCCAGTTGGCCGTAGATCACGGCGGATGCACCCGGCGCTTTCAGGCTCACGTCTACCGGCAGGCCGAGGATGGCGCGCGCGTGGAGTTCGAATTCGCTCATGCGCTGGCTGCACATCGTCACCATGCCGGTGTCGTGCGGGCGCGGGCTGACTTCGCTGAACCAGACTTCGTCGCCCTTGATGAACAGTTCGACGCCAAAGATGCCGAGGCCGCCGAGATCGTCGGTGACTTTTTTGGCGATGTCGCGCGCGCGTTGCAGCGCCAGCGGCGACATGGCTTGCGGCTGCCAGCTTTCGACGTAATCGCCGTGTACCTGCAAGTGCCCGATAGGCTCGCAGAAATGCGTTTCGACCTGGCCGTCCGCACCCATTGCGCGCACGGTGAGCTGGGTAATTTCGTAGTCGAAGGCGATCATGCCCTCGACGATGACGCGCCCCTGCGCGACGCGCGAGCCGGTGGCGGCGTAATCCCATGCGGCCTCGATATCTGCGGCGCTATCCACTTTCGATTGCCCCTTGCCGGATGACGACATCAGCGGCTTGACGAAGCACGGGTAGCCGATCTCCCCGATGGCGGCGCACAACTCTTCCAGGCTGTTGGCAAATTTGTACGGCGAGACCGGCAGCCCCAGCGTTTCGGCGACAAGGCGGCGGATGCCTTCGCGGTTCATTGTCAGCTTGGCGGCGCGCGCGGTCGGGATGACGCGCGCCAACCCTTCCTGTTCGATCTGAACCAGCGTATCGGTGGCAATCGCCTCGATCTCCGGCACGACAAGATGCGGCTTTTCCCGCTCGATCAGCGCGCGCAGTTGCGCCCCGTCCATCATGTTGATGACGCGCGCATGGTGCGCCACCTGCTGGCCGGGCGAGTCCGCGTAACGATCCACGGCGATAGTTTCCACGCCGAGGCGTTGCAGCGCGATGATGACTTCCTTGCCGAGTTCGCCGCTGCCGAGCAGCATGACGCGAATGGCGGAAGGAGTGAACGGGGTGCCGATGGTGACTTGATTTTTCATGTTTTGACCTCGCCAGGAGAATTTTCCAGTTTAGTGCGTATTTTGCCGGAAAACAGGCTGGCCTACGATTTACGCCCCACTCATTCTCCGCATTTAAAACTCATCAACGCGGCGCAGGCCAAACCGTAGATCAATACCGCCAGCAAAATCACCGCGGCAAAACCCAGATGAATCGCCAGCAATGTGGCGAGGACGGCGCCCACCACCGAGGCGCAGCCGTTGATCGCCCACGCCCAGGGAATGGCTTGTTCAGACGTGTCCGCCAGCCGCGTCATGGCGGTGGGGAAAGGCACGCCCATGCATATCGCCAGCGGTGCGATCAGCGCGACGGAAATGATGATCTTTGCCGCATCGGGCAGATGGATCAGCGCCCGGAACAGGCCCGGCAGGATGGCGAGGTAGAGTAGCGCCAGGACGCCCATCGCCACCACCGCCAGGGTGACTTTATCCGCGGCCTGCCAGCGCCCGGCGAGCCAGCCCCCGGCTGCGGCGAACACCAGGAAGGCGCACAGCACGACCGCCACGGCGTACAGCGGGTGCGACAAAAACAGCACGAATTTCTGGATAAAGGCGATTTCCATGAACATGAAGGCGAAGCCGATGGCGAGGAAATACAGCGCCACCGGCGCGCCGGGAGATCGGAAG
>SCPW01000121.1 GCA_004298605.1 Gallionella sp. | reverse complement strand
CCTCACGCTGACCTTCGAGGCCGGCACCAATCTCGACCTCGCTTCGGTGGAAACACAGAACCGCATCAAGCGCGTCGAGGCGCGGCTGCCGGAAGAAGTGCGGCGGCTGGGCATCACGGTGGCGAAGTCGGCGCGCAACTATGTGATGTTCGTCGCGCTGTTCTCGCCGGACAAGAGCCTCAACGATGTCGCGCTCGGCAGCTATGCCACCGCCAGCGTGCTCGACAGTATCCGGCGCGTGCCCGGCGTCGGCGAAGCACTGCTGTTCGGTACGGAATATTCGATGCGCCTGTGGCTCAAGCCGGAAAAGCTGCACGGCTACAACCTCTCCCCGTCGGACGTGTCGCGCGCGGTGCGCGCGCAGAATTCGCAACTCGCCACCGGCGAATTGGGGCAATTGCCTTCCGCGCCCGGACAGCAGCTCAACGCGGTCATTGTCACCCGGAGCCGCCTGTCCACGCCGGAAGAATTCGGCAATGTCGTCGTGCGCGCCAATCCGGACGGATCGGTTTTGCGTGTCAAGGATGTGGCGCGGGTGGAGCTGGGCGCGCAGGACTACGCGCGCAGCGCGCGCATCGACGGCCAGCCGACGGCGGCGATCGCGATCCGCCTGTCGCCGGGAGCCAACGCGCTGGAAACCGTCAAGGCGGTCAAAATGCGCATGGGCAGCCTGGCAAAATTTTTCCCCAAAGGAATAGACTGGGCGGTGCCATATGACACCTCCAAGTTTATCGACGTCTCCATCACAGAAGTGCTGAAGAGCCTGGCCGAAGCGTTGCTGCTGGTATTCATGGTGATGTACCTGTTCCTGGGCAACCTGCGCGCGACCGCCATTCCCACTATCGTGATTCCGGTGGCCCTGGTCGGCGCGCTGGTCGGGCTGTATGTGCTGGGCTATTCGATCAACGTGCTGACCTTGTTCGCCATGGTGCTGGCGATCGGCATCGTGGTGGACGATGCCATCGTGGTGGTGGAGAACGTCGAGCGCATCATGTCCACGGAAGGATTGTCGCCGCGCGATGCGACGCGCAAGGCAATGGACCAGATCGTCGGCGCGATCATCGCGATCACCCTGGTGCTTTCGGCGGTGTTCATCCCGATGGCATTTTTTCCCGGCTCGACCGGCGCGATCTATCGCCAGTTTGCCGTCACGCTGGTGCTGACCATGATGTTCTCGGCGCTGATGGCGTTGACGCTGACCCCGGCGCTTTGCGCGACGCTGCTCAAACATTCGGCGAGGGCAAATCCGGGCGGGTTGAACCCCGCCCCCGCAGGCCGGTTCGGCCGCTTCTTTGCGCGCGCGACCCAACGCTACACCGCCGGCGTCGGCAACATCGTTAAAAAAACGGTGCGCTACCTGCTGGTTTACGCGGCGATTATCCTTGCCATGGGCTGGCTGTTCAGCAAGCTGCCGGGCAGTTTTTTGCCCGAAGAAGACCAGGGGTATTTCGTCAATATCATCCAGCTTCCGGCGGGCGCCACGCAGGCGCGCACCCTCGAAGTGCTGTCGCAGGTCGAACAGTATTATCTGGGGCACAAAGAGGTCGAACACGTCATCGGCGTGGCGGGCTTTTCGTTTTTCGGGCGCGGGCAGAACGCGGCGATCGCCTTCGTGCGCCTCAAGGGATGGGACGAGCGGCAGGCGCCGGACAGCGGCTCGACCGCGCTGGTGCGCAAGGCCAACATGACGCTGTCCCGCATCAAACAGGCGATGATTTTCGCCGTCAACCCGCCGCCGATTCCGGAGCTGTCCGCGGTGGGCGGGTTCGATTTCCGCTTGCAGGACCGCGGCGGCATGGGCCGGGAAAAATTGCTGGAGGCGCGCAACATGGCTTTGGGGCTGGCCTCGCAAAACCCGGTGTTGGCCGGCGTGCGACCGGAAGGGCAGGAAGCCGGACCGCAACTGTTTCTCGATATCGACAGGCTCAAGGCCGAAGCGCTGGGCGTTTCCATCACCGACCTCAATGAAACGCTGCAATCGCTGCTGGGCGTAGCCTACATCAATGACTTCGTGCGACAGGGGCGCGTGCTGCGCGTGCAGATGCAGGCGGAAGCCGGCACGCGCAGCACGCCGCAGGACATCCTCCGGGTGTCGGTGCGCAACAACAAGGGCGGCATGGTGCCGCTGTCCGAACTCGCCACGTCGCACTGGATGGCCGGTTCGCCCAAACTCGACCGCTACAACGGCTTGCCCGCGATGAAAATATCCGGCGGCCCCGCCCCCGGGCGCAGCACCGGCGAGGCGATGGCCGCGATGGAACAAATCGCGCAACAACTGCCGCCGGGGTTCGGCTTCGAGTGGTCGGCCACGTCTTTCGAAGAACGTCTGTCCGGCTCGCAAGCCCCGTTGCTGTTCGGCATTTCGCTGATCGTCGTATTCCTGTGCCTCGCCGCGCTTTACGAAAGCTGGTCGATCCCGTTCGCGGTGCTGATGGTTGTGCCGCTGGGCATATTCGGCGCGGTGCTGGCCGTCACGCTGCGCGGCCTGCCCAACGATGTGTATTTCAAGGTGGGGCTGATCGCCATCATCGGCCTGTCGTCCAAGAACGCCATCCTGATTATCGAATTTGCGCGCAAGCTGCAGGACGGCGGCATGGGCTTGACCGAGGCCACGCTGGAGGCCTGCCGCCTGCGCTTCCGGCCAATCCTGATGACTTCCATTTCCTTTATTGCCGGGGTCTTGCCGCTGGCGGTCTCCACCGGGGCGGGCGCGCAAAGCCGCCATGCTATCGGCACCGGCGTGATGGGCGGCATGGTCGCGGCAACGCTGCTGGCGGTGTTCCTGGTGCCGGTATTCTTTGTGGTGATGCGGCGCATTTTCCCCGGACAGGCGCGCGGGGCCGCATCGCCGCCGGAGGAGAACCCGCATGGATAGGAGACGCCGCAGGGGCGCAATTTACCTCGAAGAAGTTCTTGTGCCCTGCGGGTATTGCGCCCGAATAAAATTCTCGCCGATCATTCTGGCGCTCTTGCTGGGCGGCTGTTCCCCGATGCCAAGCTACGAACGCCCCGCCGCGCCCGTATCCGCCGCATGGCCCGACAATGCCTGGGCTGGCGGAACCCGGCGGATTGCGGATACCGGCTGGCAACACTATTTCACCGATCCGCGCTTGCGGGCGCTGATCGCCGCCGCGCTGGAAAATAACCGCGACCTGCGTATCGCCACGGCGCGCATCGCCGAGGTGCGCGCGCAATATGGCATCCAGCAGGCAGACCGGCAGCCCAGCTTCAACCTGGCTGCCGGGCGCAATGCTTCATTGACGCCGGCAGGCGCCTCCAGCACCGGCAATCCCTCGCATATGCAACGTTATGACGTGGGCGTGGGGCTGGTGTCGTTCGAGCTGGATTTCTGGGGGCGGATCAGCAGTTTGAACGAGGCGGCCAAGGCCAATTATTTGGCCACTGAAGCCGCGCAGCGGGCATTCCGCCTGTCGCTGATCGTCGATGTGGCCAATGCCTACCTGTCGTTGCTGGAGATGCGCGAACGCGCCCGGCTCGCCGCATCGACCGTCGATGCGCGCGCCGAAACCAGGGCATTGACCTTGCGCCGCAGAGAGATGGGCGTGTCCGGTGATCTGGATTTCTCGCAGGCTGAGGGCGCCTTGTCGACCGCATTGGCGGAGCGCGCGAGCCTGGAACGGCAACAGGCTGCCGCCGAAAATTTGCTCGACTTGCTGGCGGGGCAACCTGTGGCGGAGATGAAAGACTTACCCGCCGGGCGCAATCTTGCCGAACAGAACATCACGCCCGACCTGATTGCCGGATTGCCTGCCGAAGTGCTATTGCAACGCCCCGACGTGTTGGCCGCCGAGCAAAAGCTGATTGCCGCGAATGCCAATATCGGCGCGGCGCGTGCTGCCTTTCTGCCGCGCGTTACGCTGACCGGCAGCGCCGGCACGGCCAGCCGCACGTTGGCGGGGCTGTTCGACGCGGGCAGCGGCGCATGGAGCTTTCAGCCCCTCCTCACCCAGCCACTGTTTGATGCCGGACGCAACGCCGCCAACGTGAATGTCGCCGGAGCGCGCAAGGTGATCGCGGTTGCGGAGTACGAAAAAACCATCCAGCAAGCATTCCGCGAAGTGGCGGATTTGCTGAATGCGCGCGAAAAACTTGCCGCGCAGCTCGCCGCGCAACAGGCTAACGCCCAGGCGCAAAACCGGCGGCTGTATCTGGTGGAAGCGCGCTATAAGGCGGGCATCGCAAATCATCTGGAAGTGCTGGATGCGCAGCGCGAATCATTCGCCGCGCAACAGGGCGTGTTGCAAGTGCAGCGCACCCTGCTGTCGGCAGCCACACAGCTTTACAAGGCGCTGGCTGGAGAAAACAGTTATCCGGCGGAAAACAAAACCCGCCCTGCAATAGACCGCAAATGGAACAAATGACGCGCGAAACAGAGATCAAAACCGCCAGCGACCAGACCCGTGCCCGCCTGCTGGATGCGGCGCGCGAAGCGTTTTCGCAGAATGGTTTTCAAGGGGCGACGGTGCGCGAAATATGCCGGCGCGCAGAAGCCAATGTCGCGGCGGTCAACTATCATTTTGGCAGCAAGGATGGCCTGCTTGCCGAGGCATTGAATTTTGGGCCTCTCAAAGCCATGCAGCAGGCCAACGCCGAGGCAAACGGGTGTCCCGAAATGCGGCTGCGCCTGTTCATACGCGATTTCATGCTGATGCTGCTGGACGAAAAAAATCCCTCTTCGCAATGCCGGATCATGGCGCGCGAATTGGCTGACCCCACCCCCGCGCTGGACAAAATCGTGCGCGAAGCCATCGCGCCGCTGCACAAATTCTTGGGTCGCCTGGTGCGCGAAATAGCCGGCGACCAAGTCGGCGAAACCGAATTGCGCCGCTGCGTACACAGCATTCTCGGCCAATGTTTGTTCTACCGCCACTCGCATCCGGTGCTGCAACGCCTGTATTCCAAGCTGCGCTACGACAGCAAGGAAATTGAAGAAATTGCCGGGCATATTGCAGATTTCTCTCTCGCAGGCATCAAACGCCTCGCCGAAAAATCGCAGGATGTACCCTGTGTTTCTGCCAACGGAAGTGGCGGCTAACCGCGCCCCCACAGCGATATGGGGGCGCAAACCGATTCTGGATTCTGAACGGCGCGCCCAAGATCAACCTAAAAACCTCAATTCGAGCCACAGAGAACACAGAGCACACAGAGAAATCAACGGTATTACACGTCTTTATGACACAACAGAAAGGTGAATCAATTTTCGGTTTCAACCGTTTGTTTTTACTCTGTGATCTCTGTATTCTCTGATGAAACTACTAGCCATTCCACTAAGCAACCAAAAGACGGTTGCCAAGTGGTTGGTTATAGGCCGCCAAAATACGGAAGCCAAGTGGCTGGTTATGTGGCTAACAGAGTTTTTAAGGATCAAATCTTCTCCTGCACCCCGGCTTCCGCAAACGTCGCCATCCCGTTATGCAAAGCGCAAGCCAACTGCAACAGCGGCACCGCCACCGCCGCGCCGCTGCCCTCGCCCAGCCGCATGCCCAGATTCAACAGCGGCTCGGCCCGCAACGCTTCCAGCATCAGAATATGCCCCGGTTCAGCCGAGCGGTGCGCGTACATCATCCAGTCCGCCGCACCTGGCCGGATGCGCGCGGCGAGCAGCGCGGCGGCGGTGGCGATGTAGCCGTCCACCAGCACCGGGATGCCGCGCTGCGCGCAGCCGATGAAAGCGCCGGTCAACGCCGCGATTTCAAAGCCGCCCAGGCGGCGCAGTGCTTCCAGCACACCCTCTCCCCCTGCCCCTCTCCCGCTGGCGGGAGAGGGGAGAAAACCGTGCAAATCCAACGCGCGTTGAATCACTGCCGCCTTGTGCTGCACGCCAGCTTGATCGAGCCCGGTGCCCGGGCCGGCGAGCTGTTGCGGTTTCAAGTCGAGCAGGGCGCAGGCCAGCGCGGCGGCGGCGGTAGTGTTGGCAATGCCCATCTCGCCGCCGATGAACAGGGTGGCGCCGGATGCTGCGGCGCGCGCGGCGCTGTCGTTGCCCGCCTGCAAGGCTGCCGCCAACTGGCTTTCCGTCATCGCCGCTTGCTGCGTGAAGTTGGCCGTACCTTTGCCCAGCTTGTATTGCGACACACCCGGCAGTTCGCCAGTGTCGGAGGCCGTGCCAAGATTTACCACTTCCAATGTGGCGCCGAGCTGCTTGGCCAACACGCTGATGGCCGCGCCGCCGCGCGCGAAATTTTTCACCATCTCGGCGGTCACCGCCTGCGGGAAGGCCGACACGCCCTCCTCTGCCACGCCGTGGTCACCCGCGAAGACGCAGATATGCACCTGGCCGATCTGCGGTTTTTCGCGCCCCTGCATCGCCGCGAGCTTGATCGCCAGTGCTTCCAGTTGACCCAGCGCGCCGGGCGGCTTGGTCAGTTGCCCCTGGCGTGTTTGCGCCGCATTGCGCGCAGTTTCATCCAATGCTTGTGTTGCATGGGTCAGCCAGTTCAAATTCGTGTGCATCGTTAGTTTTCTCCAAAACAAATCCAAAATCGTTCGCTGTAGGGGCGCGATTCATCGCGCCCTTCTCTAACACAACACCGGGCGCGATGAATCGCGCCCCTACGTTCGCTCTTTTAAATTTAGCGGCAAACCCGCCACCGTTAAAATCACCTTCTCGCAGCATTGCGCCACGGCCTGATGCAAGCGCCCCGCCTCGTCGCAGTAGCGCCGCGTCAGTTCGCCCAGCGGCACGACGCCCATGCCGGTTTCGTTGCTCACCAAAATGATGCGCCCCGGCAGGCCCGGCAACACTTCCAGCAGCGCAGACACCTCCTGACGCAGCCGCGCCTCATCCTGCGCGCATAACAAATTGGTCAGCCACAGCGTCAGGCAATCCACCAGCACGCAATGATGCTCCGCCGCGCGATGTTGCAGCACGGCGGCCAGCGCCAGCGGCTCTTCCACCAGCAGCCAATGCCCGGGGCGCTGCGCCCGATGGTGCGCGATACGCGCGCGCATCTCGTTGTCCTGAACCGTCGCTGTGGCGATGTAGGTGACGGGCAACCCGCTCTCTTGCGCGTGTTGTTCGGCCAGGCGGCTCTTGCCGGAGCGCGCGCCGCCGAGGATCAACTCCCTCATGCGTCCGCTCCCAGCAATTGCAAAATGCTCCGCATATCCAGATGCGCTTCCAGCGTGTCGGCCAAGCGCTCGATGTTGTGCTCGCGCAAGGCGTGATAGTCGAATGGTTGCGATACCTGCAATCCTGCCCAATCCAGCAATGCGGACAAGGCCTGCGGCGATTCAAACACGCCGTGCAGATAGGTTGCGATAATCTGTCCGTCGTCCGAGATTGCGCCGTCGGTGCGGCCATCATCGAGCTGCGCGAAGGGGCGCTGCAATGCATCGCCTTCACTGATTCCGGCATGAATCTCGTAGCCGCTCACCGGCATACCGCCTTGGGCCAGCTTGCCCCGCACGTTGCGCAATTGTTTGTGCGCTTGCAGGGTGGTGGAAAAATCCAGATAGCCGAACCCCGTGCTGCTGCCCGGTGCGCCTTCGATGCCGTGCGGGTCATGCACTGCGCTGCCCAGCATTTGCAGCCCGCCGCAAATGCCCATCAGCTTGCCGCGATAGCGCAGATGCCGCGCCAGATAATCTTCCCAGCCCTGCGCGCGCAGCCAGTCGAGATCGGCGCGCACGTTCTTGCTGCCGGGCAGGATCACCAGGTCGGCGGGGGGCGGCGTTTGATCGGGTGCGACCCAGTGCAGCGCCACTTGTGGGTGCAGGCGCAGCGGGTCGAAATCGGTGTGGTTGCTGATGTGGGGTAAGGCGGGGACGATGACGCGCAGCTTGCTTTGGCCCCCTCTCCCGCAGGCGGGAGAGGGTTGGGGTGAGGGTTGTTGAGCGGAGCTATCAACCGGTAGCGCATCCTCCGCCTCCAGATGCAAGCCATGCAGATACGGCAGCACGCCCAGCACCGGCTTGCCGGTGTGCTGTTCCAGCCAGTCCAGCCCGCCTTGCAACAGCGCGATGTCGCCGCGAAAGCGGTTGATGATGAACCCCTTTACGCGCGCCTGTTCGCTCTCGCTCAGCAGCGCCAGCGTGCCGACCAGATGGGCGAACACGCCGCCGCGGTCGATGTCGGCGACCAGGATCACCGGGCAATCCACCGCTTCGGCAAAGCCCATGTTGGCGATGTCCCCGGCGCGCAGATTGATTTCGGCGGGGCTGCCCGCGCCTTCCACCACGATCATCCGGTATTGCGCTGCCAGCCGCCGGTGCGAAGCCAGCACCGCCTCGCGCGCTACCCGTTTGTAATCGTGATAGGCCGCCGCTTCCATGTTGCCGATCGCGCGCCCGTGGATGATGACCTGCGCGCCGGTGTCGCTGTTCGGCTTGAGCAATACCGGGTTCATGTCGGTATGCGGCGCCAGCCCCGCCGCTTGCGCCTGCACCGCCTGCGCGCGCCCGATCTCGCCGCCGTCTGCGGTCACCGCGCTGTTCAGCGCCATGTTCTGCGGCTTGAACGGCGCAACGTTTATGCCGCGCCGCTTGAGCGCGCGGCACAGACCCGCCACCACGGTGCTTTTGCCCGCGTCCGAAGTGGTGCCCTGGATCATCAGTGTGCTTGCGGTCATGTTCGGTGTATCTGTTTACTGGTGGTGCAACAGGTTTTGCTACGGTATGTCCGGCATCGGTGTGGTGACAGAGAAAATTTATCAAAAACCTTAATTCAAGCCACAGAGAACACAGAGCACACAGAGAAATCAGTGGTGTTACATATTTTTATGGCACACACAAAAATGTGAATCAATTCCAGGGGCAGCCGTTTGTTTTTACTCTGTGATCTCTGTGTTCTCTGTGGCTAACAGAGTTTCTGGTTTATTCTGAAATATCAGGTGTTGGCGGCTGCCAGGCGATTACATTTCAATGCACTTTTGCGCCTGCACCCCGGCATCAAACGCATGTTTGATCGGGCGCATTTCCGTGACGGTGTCGGCGAATTCGATCAGCGCATCGGGCGCGGCGCGTCCGGTCAACACCACATGCTGCATCGGTGGGCGGTTGCGCAACGCTTCCAGCACTTGCTCGATGTCCAGATAGTGCAGCTTCAGCGCGATATTGATCTCGTCCAATACCACCAGCGCGATATCCGGGTTGCGCAACATGCCGCGAGCCACATCCCACGCGGCTTGCGCCGAGGCGATATCGCGTTGTTTGTCCTGCGTTTCCCAGGTGAAGCCTTCGCCCATCACGTGATATTCGACCTCCGGGAAGCGGCGGAAAAAAGTTTCTTCGCCAGTGGAAGCGCTGCCTTTGATGAACTGCACCACACCTGCGCGCATGTCGTGCCCGAGCGCGCGGGCGATCATGCCGAACGCCGAGCTGCTCTTGCCTTTGCCGTTGCCGGTATGCACCAGCACGATGCCGCGATTTTCGGTGGCGCGGGCTATTTTTGCATCGACAATTTCTTTGTGGCGCCGCGTGCGGGCACGGTGTTGCTCGTCGGCGGAGACGGTGTTTTTATCGCCCATTATTTTGCCGCTATAACGTGAAACTCGCGTAGCGATTCGTTCGCCTCCTCGCCCGCTTGCGGGAGAGGATTGAGGTGAGGGGAACGGGCATGGCGAGTTTCATAATTAGAGGTGGCTACTCGCCATGCCCGTTGGCGGCAACCTGCCCGCGCGCCGTCAGCACCGCATACAGTGCGGCCGCACACGCCAGATACAGCAGGCATCCGGTCATGTAGAGCGGAAAATAGTGCGCCATCTGCGCGCCATATTCGGCCAGACCCACGCCGGGCTGGCGTTCCGAAAACAGGTAAAACGCGCCATTGGAAATCACAAATGCGACGCTGGTTGCGGCGACCGCGATGCCCGAAAATATTCCCAAGCTGCGCCAGCTTTGCTGATGGATGCGCGCATAGTGACGGCCCGCAAACCACATCACCGCATAAGTCGGAATCAGAAAACCATAAGCGGGGGTAACGCAATAATCATTCACGCCCAGATGGGCGATCGCCACATAATCCAGCGCGCCCGCTTCGAGCAATAAACCGGCGAGAAACAGCGGGCTGGCGATGAAGAAACCGGCCAGCATGAATACCGCCAGCGAAGCATCCGGCAGATGCAATGCGCTGCCGAAATGATGCATGCGCGTGGCCGCCATCAAGGCTGCCAGAGCAAAACCGATCAATATCTGACGTTGGGATAACTGTTGCATGTTGCGCTCCTTAAAAAATGAAAATGTAGGGTGGGCGCAGCCCACCCTTGTATGATCCGGCCAAAATGACAT
>SCPW01000120.1 GCA_004298605.1 Gallionella sp. | reverse complement strand
CTTTGGTCGAGGCTTTTGATTCGGTTGCGGGCGCGGCGGGCAATGCCGTGTATTTCGACGCCACCAAGGCCATTCAGCGCGAGGTTATCACCGGCAACAGCCTGACGGTGTCCATGCAGAACACCGGCGTATTTCCGAGCATGGTGTTGCAAATGGTGGCGATCGGCGAAGAGGCGGGCTCACTGGATGCCATGCTCAGCAAGGTTGCCGATTTTTTTGAGGCCGAGGTGGATGATGCCGTCGAAGCGTTGTCCAGCCTGATGGAGCCGATCATCATGGTCGTGCTCGGCACGCTGATCGGCGGCATGGTGATCGCGATGTACCTGCCGATCTTCAAGATGGGTCAGGTTGTTTGATGGGCGTTTTATTTCAGAGGTAGAACAACCCCGCAGGGGCGCGGTCCATCGCGCCCCGATCTGTTCATATACAAAAAAATGGCGCGATGAATCGCGCCCCTACAATGTTTATTTATGCCCGAACTCTTCCAGATATTCCAGTCTGCACCGCTCGCATTCGTTGGCGCATGCGCCGTGCTGGGCACGATGGTCGGTAGTTTTCTCAACGTGGTGATCCACCGTTTGCCGAAGATGATGGAACTCGGCTGGCAACAGCAATGCGCCGAATTGTGCGACGCTGCCGATACCGGGGGCGCGCGGGAGCTTCCGCGAGGCAGCGGGCCGCATGATTCCGGCGGGGAACCGGCCCTCGCGCCCACCTACAATCTCATCGTTCCCCGCTCCGCCTGCCCGCATTGCAACCACGCCATCAGCGCGTGGGAAAACATCCCCATCGTCAGTTATCTGCTGTTGCGCGGCAAGTGCAAGGGCTGTGGCGCGGCCATTTCGCCGCGCTATCCGATCATCGAGGCAACGAGCGGTATTTTGTGCGGGTTTGCGGCCTGGCACTTCGGTTTTGGGCTGGCTGCGGCCGGTGCGCTGTTGCTCATATGGGCACTGCTGGCGCTCACCGCAATCGACTTCGACACGCAACTGTTGCCGGATGACATCACCCTGCCGTTGCTCTGGGCGGGCTTGCTGTTCAACCTGTCCGGCACTTTTACCAATTTGCATGGCGCGGTGCTGGGCGCGGTATTCGGCTACCTCGCGCTGTGGGGCGTGTTCTGGCTGTTCAAGCTCGCCACCGGCAAGGAAGGCATGGGCTACGGCGACTTCAAGCTGCTTGCGGCGCTCGGGGCCTGGCTGGGCTGGCAGATGTTGCCGCTCATCATCATCCTGTCTTCGCTGGTGGGCGCGGTGGTTGGCGTGTCCCTGATCGTGGCATCCAGGCACGGTCGCAACATCCCCATTCCCTTCGGGCCTTATCTGGCGGGAGGCGGGTTGATTGCGCTGTTCTGGGGGACGGCGCTGACGCAAAATTATTTGCGACTGCTCGCCGCACCATGATCCTTCGACAGGCTCGGGGCAGGCGGCTGATTATTGGCCTCACCGGCGGGATAGGCAGCGGCAAAAGCACCGTTGCCATGCTGTTTGCGGGGCAGGGTGCGGGCATCATCGACACGGACGTCATCGCCCATCGCCTGACGCAAGCCAACGGCAAGGCCATCCCGGCGATCCATGCGGCCTTTGGCGACGGATACATCGCGGATGACGGCGCGTTGGACCGCACGAAAATGCGCGGGCTGATTTTTTCGGATGCTGCCGCCAAGCAACGGCTGGAACTGATTATGCATCCTCTCATACTCGAACAGGCCAAATCGCAGTTGCAGCAATTGCGGGCGAAGCCCTATATCGTCCTGGTCGTGCCGCTATTGCCGGAAAGCCCCGCATTCAGGCAATTGGTCCAGCGCGTGCTGGTGGTGGATTGCGACGAGAATACCCAGATTGCGCGCGTCATCGGGCGCAGCCGGATGGATGAACCGGAAGTGCGCGCCATCATCGCCCGGCAAACGCCGCGCGCCGAACGGCTGCAACTGGCCGACGATGTCATCCGCAATGACGGTAACCTGGAGGGTTTGGCCGGGCAGGTTGCCGCCCTGCACGAACGCTACTCGAACGCGCAAAACAGCAATTGACGGTATGAGGAAATCTCATATATCTTCCGCAACTGAAATTTATCCGCTGATGCCACCGTGATCGACTACGAGTTTCCCCTGAATGAAAAAGTGCGTACTTTATTGCGCCTGGAGGACTTGTTCGCACGCATGGAGCATTTTACCGGGCGCGATCATGGCATGGACCACCATACCGCGCTGATCACGCTGTTCGAGATTCTTGAAGTGGCCAGCCGCGCCGACCTGAAATCCGAGCTGTTGCAGGAATTGGAACGCCAGAAGCGCGCCCTTGCCGCACTGCATAACAACCCGGCGATTTCCGAGGAGGCACTCGATGCCATCCTGGCGGAAATCGAAAACGCATCCGCCAGCCTGCTGTCCATGAGCGGCAAAATCGGCCAGCACCTGCGCGACAACGAATGGCTGATGGGCATCAAGCAGCGCGCCTGCATGCCCGGCGGCACATGCGAGTTCGACCTGCCTTCCTACCACTACTGGCAGGAGCAGGACGCGGGCTCGCGGCGCGAATGCCTGCGGGCGTGGCTGGCCCCGCTGCTGCCTTTGCACACCGGTCTGGCGATCGTGTTGCGCCTGCTGCGCGAAAGCGGCAAAGTGCTGAACTTTACCGCGCGACTGGGTACTTTCCAGCAAATGCAGGGCGGGCGTGTCGCGCAGATGCTGCGCGTCAGCCTGGATAAAAAACTGGCGTGCATACCCGAGGTCGGCGCCAACAAATACGCGATCAATATCCGCTTCATCGCCGCCAACTACGCCGCCAAATCCACCCTGTTCGAACAGGATGTGCCGTTCGAGCTGACCTTTTGCAGCATCTCTTCGTAATGTCGGCCAAAGCGCCACCGGCCGTTACTTGCCCGCAGTGCGGCAAAGAACATCAATGGGACACCGGCAACCGCTTCCGCCCGTTTTGCGGCGAACGCTGCAAGCTGATCGACCTGGGGAAGTGGGCGAACGAGGAATATCGCGTCGAACAGCGCGAACAGGATTTACGCGAGCCGGATCACCAGGCCTGACGCAGCAGGGCGATGCCATGCGCGCCCCGCCGCCAGGCGGCCTGCATGTCATCATGCGTCAAGCCGCCGAGCGCATACACCGGGATGGATGACCCCGCCGCGATGGCCGCAAAATTTTCCCAGCCCAGATGCGGCGCACCCGGATGCGACCGCGTCGGCAACACCGGGCTCAGCAACGCAAAATCGCAACCCAGTTCTTCGGCGCGGCGCAACTCCTCCGCGTTATGGCAGGAAGCCGCGCACCACTCCACCTCCGGCCTGCTATTCAAACCCGCCAATTGCGCGCCGGTGAGCTGCACCCCATCCGCGCCGATTTCCTGTGCCAGGGCGATGTCGGCATTGATGACCAAACGCGCACCATGTTGCCGCATCAGCGGCAACATCTCCAGCGCCAGCTCCCGCAACGCCTCGCGCGAATAATTTTTCTCGCGCAACTGCACCAGCCGCAAACCCTTATGCAGTGCGGCTTCCAGCCGCCGCAAGAATTCCTCGCCGCCCAGTTCGGCGGCATTGCTGATCGCGTACAAACCTGGCAACTCCAGCGCGCGCAGGATGGGCGCGTTGGCGGGCAACACCGGCGTGACGGAAAGATGCGGCAAGCGCTGCCAGCGCAGTTGCTGGTTCTCGTGCCCATGCGGTTCGCCCTGCCAGGCGAGCACGCGAAAAAAATGCAGCCTGACCGTGGCATGGGGATAAGCGAATACCCGTGTCAGCCAGGGATATGCGGCAATGGCCGCGATGCCCAGTTCCTCCTGCAACTCGCGGCACAGCGCGTGAAGCGGTGTCTCGCCCGCCTCGATCTTGCCGCCGGGAAATTCCCAGTAGCCTTCATACGCCTTGCCTGCGGGGCGTTGCGCCAGCAGGAATGAGCCGTCGGCGCGCAGTATGGCCGCAGCGGCGACCCCGATAATTTTTTGCGGTGTCATTTTATAAACCTGGGCCGGAGCCCAATGCAAATTTGGTTGCGTTTCTATTGCGGATCGGAATGAACCATCTTTTCCAGCGCAAGCTTGAGAGGTGAATCGCCCAAGCCTTGCCCGAATTCATTCAGCGCCTCTCGCGCCGTTTTGCTGAGTTTGCGCGGGGCGGGTTTGAGCTGGCTGCGGCTAAACGCAACTTGCACC
>SCPW01000013.1 GCA_004298605.1 Gallionella sp. | reverse complement strand
GCCGACGGCCCGATGCCGCAAACCCGCGAACATATTTTGCTGGCGCGCCAGGTCGGTGTGCCCTACATCGTCGTATTCATGAACAAATGCGACATGGTCGACGACGAAGAGCTGCTCGAACTGGTCGAAATGGAACTGCGCGAACTGCTCAGCAAATACGACTTCCCCGGCGACGACATCCCCATCATCAAAGGCTCCGCGCTTAAAGCGCTGCAAGGCGACCAGAGCGACTTGGGCGAGCCCGCCATCTTCCGCCTGGCCGATGCGCTGGACAGCTACATCCCCGAACCGAAGCGCGCCCTGGACGGCACCTTCCTGATGCCGGTAGAAGACGTATTCTCCATCTCCGGTCGCGGCACCGTGGTAACCGGCCGTATCGAGCGCGGCGTAGTCAAAGTCGGCGAAGAACTCGAAATCGTCGGCATCAAACCGACGCTCAAGACCACCTGCACCGGCGTCGAAATGTTCCGCAAACTGCTCGACCAGGGCCAGGCTGGCGACAACGTCGGCGTGCTGCTGCGCGGCACCAAGCGCGAAGAAGTCGAGCGCGGCCAAGTGCTGTGCAAACCCGGCTCGATCAAGCCGCACACAAAATTCACCGCCGAGATATACGTGCTGGGCAAAGACGAAGGCGGTCGCCACACCCCGTTCTTCCAGGGCTATCGCCCGCAGTTCTACTTCCGCACCACCGACGTGACCGGCGCGGTCGAACTGCCGGCGGGCACCGAAATGGTCATGCCCGGCGACAACGTCAGCATCACCGTCAACCTGATCAACCCGATCGCGATGGAAGAAGGCCTGCGCTTCGCGATCCGCGAAGGTGGCCGCACCGTCGGCGCGGGCGTGGTGGCGAAGATTATCGAGTAAGGAAATGAGAAGGGGTAAGGGGGAAGAGGGAAGGGTTAAACCCTTCTCACTTCACTCTTCTCCCTTCCCCGATTTAGTTGTTGCAAAGATTGTTGAGTAAGTCTAAAATGCGCGCCCTCGCGTGGTTCCGGTCACCGGTCAGAACCACGCGATTTTGTTCTTTAATTAGCGGCATTGCCGCGTAAATGCAAGAGAAAATTATGCAAAGTCAAAAAATTCGCATTCGCCTCAAGGCGTTTGACTATCGCTTGATCGACCAGTCGGCGGCGCAGATCGTTGAGACCGCAAAGCGTACCGGTGCGGTCGTGAATGGCCCGGTGCCGTTGCCAACCAAGATCGAGCGCTTCGACGTGTTGCGTTCCCCGCACGTCAACAAGACTTCACGCGATCAGTTTGAGATTCGCACCCATCTGCGTTTGATGGACATCGTTGACCCTACCGATAAGACAGTAGATGCGCTGATGAAGCTGGATCTGCCAGCAGGTGTGGATGTAGAAATCAAGTTGCGTTAATTGTTGTTCCCTGCACGGTTCGTTTGTGGGGTTGTCGTAGTTTTGCAGTATAAGAATCGGCTGACCAATTGTAGTTGGCCCCTTAACAAGAGGTAATTAAAATGAGCTTAGGACTTGTCGGTCGCAAGATTGGCATGACCCGCGTGTTCACCGAAGACGGAGCGTCGTTGCCGGTGACTGTGCTGGAAGTGTCCAATAATCGTGTCACTCAGGTTAAATCCGTAGATACCGATGGCTATACCGCTGTGCAATTGGCACACGGCGTTCGCCGCCCCGGTCGTGTCAGCAAGGCTGCCGCCGGACATTACGCTAAGGCGGGTGTGGAAGCGGGGAGTGCGCTTAAGGAATTTACTGTATCCCCAGAACAACTGGCCGGCTTGCAAGCGGGCTCCACGGTCAGTGTTGAAATATTCAAAGTGGGGCAGCTCGTCGATGTGACGGGTGTATCCAAAGGTAAGGGCTACGCCGGCACCATCAAGCGTTACCACTTCAAATCCGGTCGTGCGTCACACGGTAACTCAAAGTCGCATAACGTGCCGGGCTCCATCGGTATGGCGCAGGATCCGGGCCGTGTATTCCCGGGCAAGCGCATGACCGGTCATCTCGGTGATGTTCAGAGAACAGTGCAAAATCTACAAATCGTGCGTATCGACGTTGCGCGTCAATTGTTGCTGGTAAAAGGCGCCGTTCCAGGCTGCACAAACAGCAGCATTATCGTGCGTCCAGCAGTGAAGGCAGGTGCGTGATGGAACTCAAAGTCATTAACGATAATGGCCAGGCGGCCGCAAACATGAGCGCGTCAGACGAGTTGTTTGGCCGTGAATATAACGAGGATCTGGTGCATCAGTTGGTCACCGCTTACATGGCTAATGCGCGTGCCGGCAACAGCAAGCAAAAAGGCCGTAGCGAAATTGCCAAGAGCACACGCAAGCCGTTCGCGCAAAAAGGTACTGGCCGCGCGCGTGCCGGTATGGCGTCCAGCCCGTTGTGGCGTGGTGGTGGCAAGATTTTCCCGAATACAGGGGAAGAAAACTACACTCAGAAAATTAACCGCAAGATGTACCGCGCAGGTTTCGCTTCGATTCTGTCGAAGCTGGTCAGCGAAAATCGGTTGGTGGTTGTGGACAGCCTGACGGTTGATTCTCCCAAGACCAAGCAGTTTGCGCAAAAGATCAAGAGCATGGGCCTAGATGCGGGCCGTGTGTTGGTTATCACCGACAATATTGATGAAAATCTTTATTTGTCATCGCGTAACCTGCCTAATGTGCTGGTGTTGGAAGCCTATCAGGCTGACCCGGTCAGTTTGGTGCGTTTCCAAAACGTGGTGGTCACGCGTGGCGCGGTGGCTAAAATTGAGGAGATGTTCGCATGAGTACCCAACAATTCAGCCAGGAGCGTTTGATGAAAGTCTTGCTCGCTCCGCAAATCTCCGAAAAGGCGACTTATGTTGCCGATAAACATGAGCAAGTGATATTCCGTGTCGCGCCCGATGCGACCAAGCCTGAAATCAAGGCTGCTGTTGAAATGATGTTCAAGGTGAATGTGAACAGCGTGCAAGTGGCATGCGTCAAGGGCAAGGTTAAGCGCACCGGACGTTTCATCGGTCGCCGCAACAACTGGAAGAAGGCCTACGTGTGTCTGGCTTCCGGCCAGGAAATCAATTTTGCTGCAAGCGAGCAAGGATAATCATCATGGCATTGATTAAACTAAAACCAACAACCCCGGGGCAGCGCGCCGTAGTCCGCGTTGTCAATCCTGACCTGCATAAGGGCAAGCCAGTCGCGGCGCTGCTGGAGAAGCAAACCAGGACCGCAGGCCGCAATAATAACGGACATATCACGACCCGCCATATGGGCGGTGGCCATAAACAGCATTATCGTCTGGTTGACTTTAAGCGTAACAAGGATGGTATTCCGGCAACTGTAGAGCGCCTTGAATATGATCCAAACCGCAGCGCGAATCTGGCTTTGTTGTGCTATGCGGATGGCGAGCGCCGTTACATCATTGCACCTAAAGGTGTCGCGGCCGGCGCAACCCTGGTGAGCGGCTCGGAAGCGCCGATCAAGCCGGGTAATGCATTGCCGTTGCGCAACGTCCCGGTTGGCTCGACCATACACTGTATTGAAATGCTGCCGGGCAAGGGTGCGCAGTTGGCGCGTTCTGCAGGCACTTCGGTGCAATTGCTGGCCCGCGAAGGCAGCTACGCGCAGTTGCGCTTGCGCTCCGGCGAAATCCGTAAGGTGCATATCGATTGCAAGGCGACTTTGGGCGAAGTGGGCAATTCCGAACATAGTCTGCGCTCCATCGGTAAAGCCGGTGCGATGCGTTGGCGCGGCGTGCGTCCGACCGTGCGCGGTGTGGTCATGAACCCGGTGGATCACCCGCATGGCGGCGGCGAAGGCAAGACCGCTGCCGGTCGTCATCCAGTCAGCCCGTGGGGTGTTCCGGCCAAGGGTTTCCGCACACGCCGCAACAAGCGCACTAGCGGTATGATCGTGCGTCGTCGCTTTCAGGTTTAAGGGGTAGATATATATGGCACGTTCCATTAAAAAAGGTCCATTTGTTGACACTCACTTGCTCAAGAAAATTGAGACAGTGCGTGCGACCAACGATAAACGCCCGGTGAAAACCTGGTCGCGCCGCTCCACGGTGCTGCCCGAGTTCGTCGGCCTGACGATTGCGGTGCATAACGGCAAGCAACATATCCCGGTGTATGTATCCGAAAACATGGTGGGTCACAAGTTGGGTGAGTTTTCCCTGACGCGCACCTTCAAGGGCCACGCTGCTAATAAAAAAGCAGTGGTCAAGAAATAAGGGGGCATGATGACAACGACTACTGCAGTTGCAAAAAATATTCATCTCTCCGCGCAAAAAGGCCGCCTGGTCGCCGATCAGATCCGTGGTTTGCCGGTTGCTCAAGCACTGAACATCCTTGCTTTCAGCCCGAAAAAGGGCGCGGGGATTATCAAGAAAGCGCTGGAATCCGCGATTGCGAATGCCGAGCATAACGATGGTGCAGACATCGACGAGCTTAAGGTGAAAGTCATCTACGTTGACAAGGCAACATCGCTGAAGCGTTTCATGGCGCGCGCCAAGGGTCGCGGCAACAAGATTGAAAAACAGACCTGCCACATCACGGTCAGCGTCGGAAACTGAGGATAAATTATGGGACAGAAAATTCATCCAACCGGTTTTCGGTTGAGCGTTCGTAAAAACTGGGATTCCAAGTGGTACGCCAATAGCGAAAATTTTGCTGCGCTCCTGCTCAAGGACATCGAAGTTCGCGCATTCCTGAAAAAGAAACTGGCTTCTGCCGGTGTTTCCAAGGTAATCATCGAACGTCCGGCCAAGAACGCAAAGGTGACTATTTACACCGCGCGCCCCGGCATGGTGATCGGCAAAAAAGGCGAGGACATCGAAGCGTTGCGCGCCGAATTGCGCAAGCGCATGGGGTTGCAATCTGTCGATGTGGCCATCGAAGAAGTGCGCAAGCCGGAAATCGATGCGCAACTGATCGCCGACAGCATTACGGCGCAGTTGGAAAAGCGCATCATGTTCCGCCGCGCCATGAAGCGCGCGATGCAAAATGCGATGCGCCTGGGCGCGCAAGGCATCAAGATCATGAGCGCGGGCCGTTTGAACGGTATTGAAATCGCACGCACCGAGTGGTATCGCGAAGGCCGTGTGCCGCTGCATACCTTGCGCGCGGATATCGACTATGGCACTTCGGAAGCGAAGACCACCTACGGCATTATCGGCGTGAAGGTTTGGGTATTCAAGGGTGAAATTGGCCAGGAAGTTGTTGCACCAGTCGCCGCTGAGCCGGAAAAGAAAGTAAGAAAGTCGGGAGCAAAACATGCTACAGCCAGCTAGAAGGAAATACCGCAAGGAACAAAAGGGACGTAATACCGGAATTGCCACCCGTGGCAACAAGGTCAGTTTCGGTGAGTTTGGCCTGAAGGCGATGGCGCGAGGTCGTTTGACAGCACGCCAAATTGAAGCCGCACGGCGCGCAATGACCCGCCACATCAAGCGTGGTGGCCGTATCTGGATACGTATTTTCCCGGATAAGCCGATCTCCAAAAAGCCCGCAGAAGTCCGCATGGGTAACGGCAAAGGTAATCCGGAATTCTACGTTGCCGAAATCCAGCCCGGCAAAATGCTGTACGAAATGGATGGCGTGGATGAAACATTGGCGCGCGAGGCGTTCCGCTTGGCTTCTGCGAAGTTGCCGATTGCGACCACGTTTGTTGTCAGACAGGTAGGTGCATAACATGAAAGCTAGTGAACTGAAGGTTAAATCCGCGGCAGATTTGCAACAGGAGTTGTTGTCCCTGACCAAGGCGCAGTTCGGCCTGCGCATGCAAGTTGCGACGCAGCAAATGACCAATACCAGTGAGTTGCGCAAAGTGCGCCGTGATATCGCCCGCGTAAAAACCGTATTGAAAGAGAAGGGTGCACAGTGATGAGCGATTCCAATGCAGTAGATTCCAAGCTGAAACGCACCCTGACCGGTGTTGTGGTAAGCGACAAGATGGACAAGACCGTAACCGTTCTGGTTGAGCGTAAAGTGAAGCACCCGTTGTTGGGCAAAATTATTCGCGTTTCCAAAAAATATCACGCGCATGACGAAGCCAACGAGTTTCATGCCGGCGATGTGGTGGCAATCGAAGAGTGCCGCCCGCTTGCCAAAACAAAAAGTTGGCGCGTTGCGAAATTGCTGGAAAGGGCGACCGCAGCTTAATTGAAGTTTTTGCTTGCGTCTTTTACAGATTCGAATATAATGCGCGGCTTCGTTTCATCGCCGTTAGCGGCGACCTAACCCGAACGGGTTCCAAAACTGGCCGCCGTTAGCGGAAAAAGTTGGAGATAAATAATGATACAAATGCAGTCTGTTTTAGATGTGGCTGACAATACCGGTGCGCGCTCCGTGATGTGCATCAAAGTATTGGGCGGTTCCAAGCGCCGTTATGCTTCCGTTGGTGATGTCATCAAGGTCAGCATCAGGGATGCGGCTCCGCGCGGTCGTGTAAAAAAGGGCGAAGTGTACAACGCCGTGGTGGTTCGCACCGCCAAAGGCGTGCGCCGCACCGATGGTTCCCTGATTAAGTTTGATGGCAATGCCGCTGTGTTGCTCAATGCCAAGCTGGAGCCTATCGGCACGCGTATCTTCGGGCCGGTGACACGCGAACTGCGTACCGAGAAATTCATGAAGATCGTTTCGCTGGCGCCTGAAGTGCTGTAAGCGGAACAGATTGAGTCGAGGAAAATAATGCGCAAGATCAAGAAAAACGATGACGTTATCGTAATCGCAGGCAAGGACAAGGGCAATCGCGGCAATGTGCTGCAAGTCCTGGGTGACCACCTGCTGGTTGGCGGCATCAATAAAGTCAAGAAGCATCAGAAGCCTAACCCGGTGAAGGGGTTGACCGGCGGAATCGTGGAAAAGGAATTGCCAATTCATATTTCGAATGTGGCGATCTACAACGCGGCTGCCAAGAAGGGTGATCGAGTCGGTATTAAAACGCTGGAAGATGGACGCAAGGTTCGTGTGTTCAAGTCCAACGGCGAAATGATTGACGCTTAAGGGGTATAGAGCATGGCTCGTTTGTATGAGTTTTACAAAGACAAGGTCGCCAAAGACCTGATGAAACAATTTGGCTATAAATCCGTCATGGAAGTGCCGCGTATCGAAAAGATTACCTTGAATATGGGTGTGGGTGAAGCGGTGGCCGACAAGAAAGTGATGGAGTTTGCGGTTGGCGATATGCAAAAAATTGCCGCCCAAAAGCCGGTGGTCACGATGTCAAAAAAGTCCATTGCCGGCTTCAAGATCCGTGAAGGCTATCCGGTCGGTTGCAAGGTGACGTTGCGCAAAGAGCGCATGTATGAATTTCTGGATCGGCTGATTTCTGTCGCGATTCCGCGTATCCGCGATTTTCGCGGGATTTCCGGCAAATCCTTTGATGGCCGTGGCAACTACAACATGGGCGTGAAAGAGCAGATCATTTTTCCGGAAATCGAGTACGAAAAAATTGATGCGTTGCGTGGCATGAACATTACCATTACCACCTCCGCGAAGACCGACGAAGAAGCTAGGGCTCTTCTGCTCGCTTTCAAACTCCCATTAAAGAAATGAGGGAATACTAATGGCTAAGATGGCATTGATTAACCGCGAGCAAAAACGCCGTGAAACCGTAAAGAAATTTGCGGCCAAGCGCGCCGGGCTGTTGGCAACAATTTCCAACATGAAGCTTGGAGATGAAGAGCGCGCGGCTGCACGCCTGAAATTGCAAGCGCTGCCGCGCGATGCGAGCCCGGTTCGCCTGCGCAACCGTTGCGCATTGACAGGGCGCCCGCGCGGGACTTTCAGGAAGTTTGGATTGGGGCGTATCAAGGTGCGTGAATTCGCGATGCGCGGTGAAATACCCGGTATCGTCAAGGCCAGCTGGTAGGAGAAATTATATGAGTATGAGTGATCCGATCTCCGACATGTTGACGCGCATTCGCAATGCGCAGATGGCGGAAAAAACCACGGTAAAAATGCCCTCTTCGAAATTGAAGGTGGCGATTGCCGAGGTGTTGAAAGACGAGGGTTATGTGGATGGCTTTAATGTCATCGCGGACGTAGGCGGCAAAGCTACGCTGGAGATTGGCTTGAAGTATTACAGCGGTCGCCCGGTAATTGAAAAGATTCAACGTATCAGCCGCCCCGGCCTGCGTATTTACAAGGGTTCGGATGATATCCCCAAGGTAATGAATGGGTTGGGTATAGCCATTGTTTCCACTTCCAAGGGTTTGATGACCGACCGCAAAGCGCGCGCCAATGGTATTGGCGGTGAAGTGCTGTGCGTGGTCGCGTAGTGAGGTAAACATGTCAAGAGTAGCCAAAAATCCTGTCGTAGTGCCTAGCGGTGTTGAAGTCGCGCTGGCCGCGGGTGAAATTTCGATAAAGGGCCCGTTGGGCACCCTTAAGCAGGCTTTGTCTGCCGATATAAGCGTGGTGCGCGAAGGTGACAGCCTGTTGTGCAAGGCGCAAAACAACTCCATGCAAGCCAATGCGATGTCCGGAACGATCCGCGCATTGCTGGCAAATATGGTGCAAGGCGTAAGCAAAGGGTTTGAGCGTAAATTGAGCCTGGTCGGCGTGGGTTATCGTGCGCAAGCCGCCGGTGATACGCTGAACCTGACCTTGGGGTTTTCCCACCCGGTTTCTTACAAGATGCCTGACGGCGTCAAGGTTGAAACCCCGACGCAAACTGAAATCGTGTTGAAGGGCTCCGACAAGCAGCGTGTCGGGCAAGTTGCCGCAGAAATTCGCGCTTTCCGCGAGCCTGAGCCTTACAAAGGCAAGGGTGTGCGTTATAGCGATGAAGTGGTCATCCTGAAAGAAACCAAGAAGAAATAATTGAGGCGGATATGTTGAACAAGAAAGAATCCCGTCAGCGCAGGGCACGCAAAACCCGTGCACGCATCGCTGAGAAAAAAACAGTACGCTTGGCAATTCACCGTACCAATATGCACATTTACGCCCAGGTGCTTTCCGCTTGCGGGACCAAAGTGTTGGCGAGCGCATCCAGTGTCGAAGCCGATGTTCGCAGGGATTTGGCGAATGGCGGCAACAAGGCTGCTGCGGCTGTGATTGGTCAGCGTATCGCCGAAAAAGCGAAAACCGCAGGTATTACCCAGGTTGCGTTTGACCGTTCCGGTAACCGGTATCATGGCCGTGTCAAGGCGTTGGCTGAAGCCGCGCGCGAACATGGCTTGCAGTTCTAATTGGAGTTGAGTGATGGCTAAACCGCAAGGAAAAATGCAACAACAGGAAGCGCGCGATGATGGCATGATCGAAAAAATGATCTCCGTAAATCGCGTCACCAAAGTGGTCAAGGGCGGTCGTATTATGGGTTTTGCCGCCCTGACTGTGGTCGGTGATGGCGATGGTCGCGTAGCGATGGGCAAGGGTAAATCCAAAGAGGTGCCGGTTGCTGTCCAGAAGGCGATGGAGGGCGCGCGCCGCAGTTTGGTCAAGGTCAGCCTGAAAAATGGCACATTGCACCACACCGTGATCGGCAAACATGGCGCAGCCAAGGTTTTGATGCAGCCTGCTTCCGAAGGCACCGGAATTATTGCCGGTGGCGCGATGCGCGCTGTATTTGAGGCGGCCGGTGTGCGTGATGTTCTGGCTAAATGCATCGGTTCCAGTAACCCTTATAACGTTGTGCGCGCCACATTGAACGGTTTGAAAGCATTGAATTCACCGGCTGAAATTGCTGCCAAGCGCGGCAAAAATGTTGACGAAATTCTGGGGTAAGATATGACGCAAGCCAAAACAATCAAAGTGACGCAGATCAAGAGCCTGATCGGCACCAAACAATCACACCGCGATACCATTCGTGGCTTGGGTCTGCGTCGTATCAACCATACCGTGCAACTGGAAGATACACCCTGCGTGCGCGGCATGATCAACAAGGTGTTTTACCTGGTCAAGTGCGAGGCGTAATAATGCAACTCAATAATATTCAAGCTGCACAAGGCGCCAAGCGCGCCAAGCGACGCGTTGGCCGCGGTATCGGTTCCGGCCTTGGCAAGACGGCCGGTCGTGGGCATAAGGGGCAGAAATCGCGTTCCGGCGGTTTTCACAAAGTCGGTTTTGAAGGCGGCCAAATGCCTTTGCAACGCCGCTTGCCGAAGCGTGGCTTTGTTTCGCTGACGCGATGCAATACCGCCCAAGTACGTTTGTCCGACCTGCAAAAAATGCCGGTCGACAGCATTGATTTGTTGGCGCTCAAGCAGGCGGGTATTGTTCACGCCAATGCTTTGACCGCAAAAGTTATTCTGTGCGGCGAAATTTCCCGCGCGGTAAAGCTGCAGGGTCTGCTGGCAACCAAGGGTGCGCGTGCGGCGGTTGAAGCCGCTGGCGGCAGCATCGCTGAGTAAGGCTGGTACGTGAGCACAGTTGCCAAGGGTGTGAGCAAAGGTAAGTATGGCGATTTGGGCCAGCGCCTTTGGTTTTTGTTGGGTGCGCTGGTGGTGTTCCGGATCGGCGCGCATATTCCGGTGCCGGGTATTGACCCGACGGTATTGGCGGATTTGTTCAAGTCGCAAAAAAACGGCATTCTGGGCATGTTCAACATGTTCTCGGGTGGCGCGCTGGAACGTTTCACAATTTTTGCGCTGGGCATCATGCCGTATATCTCCGCCTCCATCATCATGCAGTTGGCTGCGATAGCGGTTCCGCACCTGGAGCAACTGAAGAAAGAAGGCGAAGCGGGGCGTCGCAAAATAACCCAATATACCCGCTACGGCACATTGGCATTGGCGGTGTTTCAGGCATTCGGCATCTCGGTGGCATTGCAGTCGCAACCCGGACTGGTGCCGAATCCGGGAGCGGCATTTCAGTTGACCTCGGTGATTACGCTGGTGACTGGCACGATGTTCCTGATGTGGCTGGGTGAGCAGATTACCGAACGCGGCCTGGGCAACGGTATTTCATTGATTATCTTTGCCGGTATCGCGGCAGGGTTGCCGAGCGCGATCGGCAGCACTTTGGAGTTGGCTCGCACCGGGGCTTTTTCCATCCCGTTGGTGTTGCTGCTGTTCTTCGGCGCAATTGCCGTGACGGCTTTGGTGGTATTTGTTGAGCGTGGGCAACGTAAGATTTTGGTGAATTACGCCAAGCGGCAGGTGGGGAATAAGGTATATGGCGGACAAAGCTCACACCTGCCGTTAAAACTAAATATGGCCGGGGTGATCCCGCCGATTTTTGCCTCCAGTATCATCTTGTTTCCGGCGACGATTGCGGGCTGGTTTGGTAGCGGACAGGGCATGAATTGGCTGAAGGATATCAGCGATATGCTGTCTCCCGGCCAGCCGATTTATGTGTTGGTGTATGCCGCAGCGATTATATTCTTCTGCTTCTTCTATACGGCGTTGGTGTTCAGCCCGAAAGAAACGGCGGACAACCTGAAGAAGAGCGGTGCATTTTTGCCCGGTATCCGCCCCGGTGAGCAGACTGCGCGCTACGTTGAGAAGATTATGCTGCGCCTGACCATGATCGGTGCGGTGTATATCACCTTGGTTTGTTTGCTGCCGGAATTCCTGGTGGTGAAGTGGAATGTGCCGTTTTACTTTGGGGGCACCTCACTGTTGATTCTGGTGGTGGTGACGATGGACTTCATGGCGCAAGTGCAGTCCTATCTGATGACGCATCAGTATGAAGGCTTGCTGAAGAAGGCCAATTTCAAGGGTGGGTTTACACGCTAATGTCCAAGGAAGATGTGATTCAGATGCAAGGCGAGATCGAGGAGTCGTTGCCCAATGCAACATTCCGGATCAAGCTGGAAAACGGCCATGTAGTATTAGGCCATATCTCGGGGAAAATGCGTATGCACTACATACGCATCCTGCCCGGCGATAAAGTAACTGTGGAGTTGACTCCATATGATTTGAGCAAGGCGCGAATTGTATTCCGCGCCAAATAGTGGGGTAGGGAGCAGGAAGTAGTGAGTGGGGAGTATAGACGGTTTTCCAACTCACCACTCACCACTCCCCAGTTTAGGAGAAGCAAATGAGAGTCCAAGCATCAGTAAAAAAGATCTGCCGTAACTGCAAAATTGTTATTCGTAAACGCGTGGTGCGAGTTATTTGCGCAGAGCCGCGCCACAAGCAACGCCAGGGCTGATTGAGTAAAATCGGTCCCAGGTGATATAATTTTCGTTTTTTCAAAGATAGGGTAGCCGCATGGCACGTATTGCAGGGGTCAATATCCCCAACCATCAACACGCCGTGATTGCTTTGACTGCAATCTACGGTATCGGGCGCACGCGTTCGCGGGGTATTTGCGCGTCTGCTGGCGTGAATTCCAGCACCAAGATGAAAGATTTGACTGACGCGGAAGTAGAAAAACTGCGCGAACAAGTCGCCAAGTTCACGGTGGAAGGCGATCTGCGCCGTGAAACGACGATGAACATCAAGCGGCTGATGGATTTGGGTTGCTATCGCGGCGTGCGCCATCGCCGTGGTTTGCCGTGCCGCGGCCAGCGCACCCGCACCAACGCACGCACCCGCAAGGGTCCGCGCAAGGCGATTGCCGGCGCTAAAAAGTAAATCTGCTATAACGCATTAAAGGAATAGATTATGGCTAAGCCAAGCACGAAAGTGCGCAAGAAAGTCAAGAAGAACGTGGCCGAGGGTATCGCGCACGTTCATGCTTCCTTCAATAACACCATCGTTACCATTACCGACCGCCAAGGCAATACATTGGCGTGGTCTACCAGTGGCGCGAATGGTTTTAAGGGCTCGCGCAAGAGCACTCCGTTCGCTGCGCAGGTCGCGGCTGAACTGGTGAGCAAATCTGCCGCCGAATGCGGCGTCAAGAATCTTGAAGTGCGCATCAAGGGACCCGGCCCAGGCCGTGAGTCTGCGGTGCGCGCATTGAACACGGCTGGTTTTAAGATCACCAGCATTTCCGATATTACGCCGATGCCGCACAACGGTTGTCGCCCGCCTAAAAAGCGTCGTATCTAATTTTTTGGGAGTCGATCTTGGCTAGAAATCTTGATGCAAAGTGCCGTCAGTGCCGCCGCGAAGGCGAGAAGCTGTTTTTGAAGGGTGAAAAATGCTTCACCGACAAATGCGCCGTTGAACGCAGGGCTTATCCGCCCGGCCAGCACGGCCAGAAGAAAAATACCCGCCTTTCCGAATACGGCGGTCAGTTGCGTGAAAAGCAGAAAGTCCGCCGCATCTACGGCGTGCTGGAAAGGCAATTCCGCCTGACTTACAAGCAGGCGGAAAGCCAGCGCGGCATTACCGGCGAAAGCTTGTTGCAGATTCTGGAATCCCGTCTGGACAACGTTTCCTACCGCATGGGCTTTGGTGCATCGCGCGCCGAAGCGCGCCAGGTAGTGCGCCACAATGCGCTGATGGTAAACGGCAAGCGCGTGAACATCCCTTCATTTCAAGTGCGCCCCGGCGATGTGGTTGAAGTGGCGGAAAAATCCAAGGCGCAACTGCGTATTAAAGCCGCACTCGCCGCAGCCGAGCAGCGCGGCTTTCCGGAATGGATTGAAATGGACACCAAGGCGTTCAAGGGTACATTCAAGGCCAAGCCGCAGCGTGCTGAACTGCCCGCAACCATTAATGAACACCTTGTGGTTGAGTTGTATTCTAAGTAATCCACGCGGAGTAGCTTATGCCTAACAATGAATTTCTGAAGCCTCGCATCATTGACGTACAAAAAATTTCCGACACCCAGGCCAAGGTGGTGATGGAGCCTTTTGAGCGTGGCTACGGCCACACATTAGGCAACGCACTGCGCCGCATCCTGCTGTCTTCCATGTCCGGCGCCGCGCCGACCGAAGTGAAGATGGCCGGTGTGCTGCACGAGTACGCGACTATCGACGGCGTGCAGGAAGATGTCGTCGATATTCTCCTGAATCTCAAGGGCGTGGTTCTGCGCCTGCACAACATGCAGGAAGTCGTGCTGACCCTCAAGAAAGAAGGGCAGGGCGTGGTGACGGCTGCCGACATCAGCGGTAATGCAGACGTCGAAGTAATCAACCCGAATCACGTGATCGCGCACCTGACTGCCGGTGGCAAGCTGGACATGCAGATCAAGGTTGAACAAGGCCGCGGCTATGTATCGGCCATTTCCCGCCAGGCCCCGAACGAAACACGTGCGGTCGGACATATCGCATTGGACGCGTCGTTCAGCCCGGTCAGCCGTGTCAGCTATGCCGTGGAAAGCGCGCGCGTCGAACAACGCACCGACCTCGATAAGCTGGTAATGAATATTGAAACCAACGGCGCTGTCGACCCCGAGCAGGCGATCCGCAATGCGGCGCGTATCCTGGTGGATCAGTTCTCCGTGTTTGCGGCGCTGGAAGGCACCGAGCCGGTTGTTGAAAAGATACAGGCCCCCAAGGTTGACCCGATCCTGTTGCGCCCGGTGGATGACCTTGAGTTGACGCCGCGTTCTTCAAACTGCCTCAAGGCGCAAAGCATCCACTACATTGGCGATCTGATCCAGTACACGGAAAATGATTTGCTGCGCACCCCGAACCTGGGACGCAAGTCGCTGAACGAAATCAAACAGGTTCTCGCCGAGCACAACCTGTCGCTGGGCATGAAGCTGGAGAACTGGCCTGTCGCTGCCGTTTAAAGCGACACAACATTGCAAGAGATCCGCTTGAAGCAGATACAAAAAGTCCGCTTTAAGAAAATATAAGAGAGGCAAAAATTATGCGTCACCGTTTAGGTTTAAGAAAACTCAACCGCACCAGCAGCCACCGTTTGGCAATGTTCCGTAATATGACCGTGTCCCTGTTGCGCCACGAAGTCATCAAGACCACGTTGCCCAAGGCCAAGGAATTGCGCCGTGTCGCGGAACCTATCCTGACACTGGGCAAGACCCCGAGCCTGGCCAATCGCCGCCTGGCATTTGCCCGCCTGCGCGACCGCGAGATGGTCGTCAAATTGTTCGACGAACTCGGCCCGCGTTATGCGGCGCGCAACGGCGGCTATTTGCGCGTTCTCAAATTCGGCTTCCGCCAGGGCGACAACGCTCCGATGGCGCTGGTTGAATTGATGGATCGCCCCGCAGAAGCGACGGCTGTCGATGCTGAGTAACCGACATACCCGTTTGCCCCGGTCGCTTCGATAGACCCTTGGCAAAAGGATGTTTCAGCATGAGTCAAAAAGCCGGATGAGTCCGGCTTTTTGCGTTTTTGATGCACTTTTAACAGGAGGCATGCATGGCAAACTGGTTTGAAGACAACTCGCTATCCATAGGCCGCACCCCGCTGGTGCGCCTCAACCGCATTGCCGATGGCGCCCCCGCCACCATTCTCGCCAAGATCGAAGGGCGCAATCCGGCTTATTCCGTCAAATGCCGCATCGGCGCGGCGATGATCTGGGATGCCGAGCGGCGCGGCCTGCTTGGCCCGGGCAAAAAGCTCGTCGAGCCCACCAGCGGCAACACCGGTATCGCGCTGGCATTCGTTGCCGCCGCGCGCGGCATTCCGCTTACCCTGACCATGCCGGAAACCATGAGCATCGAACGGCGCAAATTGCTGGTTGCCTACGGCGCCAAGTTGATCCTCACCGAAGGGGCCAAAGGCATGAACGGCGCGATAGCCAGAGCCGAAGAAATTGTTGCCTCCGACCCGGAGCATTACGTCCTGTTGCAACAGTTCAAGAATCCGGCCAACCCCGGCATTCACGAACAAACCACCGGCCCGGAAATCTGGGACGATACCGATGGCAAGGTTGACATATTTGTATCGGGCGTCGGGACAGGGGGAACGATTACCGGCGTGTCGCGCTATCTCAAGCGTCAGGGAAAACCCGTTACTTCTGTCGCGGTGGAGCCATCCGCCAGCCCCGTCCTCACCCAGCAGCGCGCAGGTGAGCCGCTGAAGCCCGGCCCGCATAAAATCCAGGGTCTTGGCGCCGGTTTCGTGCCGGACACACTCGATATGTCGCTGGTGGATGAAATCGAACAAGTCAGCAACGAAGATGCGGTGCTGTATGCGCGCCGCCTGATGCGCGAGGAAGGCATCCTTTCCGGCATCTCCTGCGGTGCGGCTGTCGCCGCTGCCGTTCGCCAGGGCAGGCGTCCGGAAAACTCGGGCAAGACTATCGTCGTCATACTTCCCGACTCGGGCGAGCGTTACCTCAGCTCGATACTGTTCGAGGGAATGTTTGATGAGAAGGGGATTGTGGCCTGATCGGCAGGGGCGCGATAGTTTTGCATAGCCATCTGGCTAAGTTGGCAAGCTGCGCCAACCAAATCATCGGTTAAATCGCGCCCCTACAATCTGCAACGACTTGTTTGTCGCGCCGCGATTTGATTCCACAAATCCGGCGCACCCCTGGCGCATTTCGCACAAAGCAGCCGGATTGCCTGACAGGCGTTGCAATTCTGCAAGCAGCCCATCGCTGTTCTGTACCTGCACAGCGGCTCCGGCACTAACCGCCAGGCGTGTTGCTTCGGCGAAATTGTAAGTGTGCGGGCCAATCACTACCGGTGTGCCAACGGCGCAAGCCTCGATTAAATTCTGCCCGCCATAAGGCAGCAGGCTGCCGCCGATAAAGGTGATGTCTGCGGCGGTGTAGTAGGCAAACATTTCTCCCATGCTGTCGCCCAGCACCACCTGAATTTCTGCGGGAACGGTGCGGCTTGTGCTCCTGCGTTGGAACGCGATACTGCGCTGCTCAAGCAAATGCGCAACTTCCGCAAAACGCTGCGGGTGGCGCGGCACGATCACCAGCAGCAAGCCCGGAATGTGCATCCTCTCCAGCGCATCGAGCAGCAGCACTTCCTCACCCTCGCGGGTGCTGGCGGCAAGAAAAACCTTGCGCGCCATGCCGAACTGTTCGCGCAGTTGTCTGCCCAGTTCCAGCATGGCGGGCGGCGGCACGATGTCGAATTTGAGGTTGCCCATTACCGATACATTCTGTGCGCCGAGATTCGCCAGGCGCGCGGCATCGCCGGCAGTCTGCGCGGCGATGGCGGCGAGTTCGCCCAGCGCGTTGCGAGTTAGCCGCGCAAACCTCGCATAACCCCGCGCGGATTTTTCCGACATGCGCGCATTCAGCAGCAGCAGCGGTGTGCCGGTTTTGTGGCAGGCATGAATCAGATTGAACCAGATTTCCGTTTCCATCAGGATGCCGAGCTCCGGGCGGAAGTAGCTCAAAAATTTAGCTACCGCGAACGGGTAGTCGTAGGGCAGATACGCGCGCAGCACACTGTCGCCATATAGCTGTTCGCTGGCGGCGCGCCCGGTGGGTGTGGTGTGGGTAAGCAGAATTTGATGGTCGGGATAGGTTGCGCGCAGCCGGGTGACGAGGCTTTGCGTGGCGCGGGTTTCGCCTACGGAGACGGCGTGCAGCCAGATAACCGGCTTGTTGATAGGCGCGGAATAAAACCCGAAACGCTCGCCGATGTGGCGCAGGTATTCCGGCTGTTTGCGCGCGCGCCAGAGCAGGCGCAGAAAAATGTATGGCAGCAACAGCCACAGCGCGAGCGTGTAGGGTAATCTCGGGTTCAGCATGGCGCCGCCCGTTGCAGCGCATCAATCACGGCGGCGGCATCCGGCGCGCGGTCGATGTTGCCGAGATTGGCGATATGCGCGCCCGCATACAGGCCGGTCAGCGTCGGGTCGGTCGCGGTATAAATGCCGATGGTGGGCGTATTCAATGCCGCCGCAAGATGGGCCAGGCCGGTGTCCACGCCGATCACCGCATGGGCCGCGCCGAGCAGGGAAGCCGCCCCGTTGAGATCGAGGCGCGGCGGCGTGATGGCATCGGGAATCGCGTGGGCGAGGCGCAGGCTGCGCGCCTTTTCCGCCTCGCTGCCCCACGGTAAAACGCAGCGGATATTTTTCCCGTGCAAATAAGCGCCCAGCGCGATCCAGCCCGCCTCGTCCCACAGCTTGTCGGCGCGGCTGGTGGCGTGCAGCAGCACCGCATAAGCCCCCTCCGCAAGCCAGGCCGGACGGGCGGTTGCGGGTGGGTGAATGCCATAATCGGCGCGGCTTTGCAGCGTATAGCCGAGTGCTTGTGCGGCCAGTTGGCGATTGCGTTCGACGGCGTGTTGCCCCGTTGCGACGGGGTAAGTTTGCTGGTACAGGCTGGCCGCCAGCGGTTCGCGCGCGCTGTGCCGGTCAAACCCGCAGCGCAGCCCGTGCGTGCCGCGCATCAGCAAGGCGCTTTTGAGCAAGCCTTGCGTATCAATCGCGATGTCGCAGGGTTGTGCGGCCAGCGTGTCGCGGAACGCCGCGATTTCACGCCAGGTAGCGGCGCTCAGCAGCTTGCCGCGCCAGCGGCGGAGAGCGACAGGAATCACGTTGCGCACCGCCGGATGCAGCCTGGGGAGTGCCGCAAAGCTTTCTTCCACCAGCCAGTCGATTTGCGCGTCCGGATAATGGCGCATGATGTCGCTGGCTACCGGCAGGTTATGCAGCACATCGCCCAGCGACGAGGTCTTGACCAGCAGGATGCGCGGTGGGTGGGAGCCGCCGGCGAAAGGGTGCGCCATAAAGAAGTGCAAAGCAGTTGGGAGTGATGGGAGCGCATCTTATAGGATGATGCGCGGCTTTAGGAAGTGGCTCGGCGTAGTGCTAAAATGCGCCACTTCAATTTCTGGTAAGCAGCATGACCCATTACGCCCCGCTGGTTAGCATACTGGTCACGCTGGCGCTGACGTTTATTTTGACGACGGGCAAGGCTGGCATCATTGTTCAGGACATCCCCAACGAACGCTCGCTGCATGACAAACCCGTCCCGCGGGTCGGAGGCATTGCGTTGATGGCGGGCGTCATGTCCGGCTGGATGTTGCTGGTCGGATCATTGGCGTGGTGGATCGTGTTGCCCGCGTCGGGCCTGTTCATGCTGTCGCTGCTGGACGACGTGCGCGGCCTGTCGCCGCAGACGCGCCTGTTCGGCCATCTGCTTGCGGCGCTGGCCATGGTTTCCGGCGCGGGCGTGACGCTGTTGTGGTTCATTCCGGTGTTGCTGTTTGCCGCATGGATGACCAATCTGTACAACTTCATGGATGGCTCGGACGGGTTGGCGGGCGGCATGGCG
>SCPW01000119.1 GCA_004298605.1 Gallionella sp. | reverse complement strand
TGTTTGCCGACCTGCCCGAGGCATTGCAGAACAGCGTGGAGATCGCGCGCCGCTGCAACCTGTCGCTCGTCCTGGGCAAGCCGCGCCTGCCGGATTTTCCGACGCCCGACGGGCGAGGGCTGGACGACTATCTGCGCGAACAAGCCGGACTGGGTTTGCGGCAGCGCATGAAACTGCTCTATCCGGATGAGTCCGAGCGTGCCGCCAAACTTCCGGAATATCAAGCGCGCCTGACATTCGAAACCGACACCATCATCAAGATGGGTTTCCCGGGCTACTTCCTGATCGTGGCGGACTTCATCCGCTGGGCGAAGGACAATGGCGTGCCGGTCGGTCCGGGCCGCGGCTCCGGCGCGGGTTCGCTGGTGGCGTATAGCCTCGGCATCACCGATCTCGACCCGCTGCGCTACGAGTTGCTGTTCGAGCGTTTCCTGAACCCCGAGCGCGTCTCCATGCCCGACTTTGACGTGGATTTCTGTCAGGACGGGCGCGAGCGCGTCATCGAGTATGTGAAAAACAAATACGGCGCGCAGTGCGTGTCGCAAATCGCCACCTTCGGCACGATGGCTTCCAAGGCGGTGATCCGCGATGTGGGCCGCGTGATGGATTTCCCGTATGGGCTGTGCGACAGCTTGTCCAAAGCCATTCCGGTGGAGGGCGTCAAGCCGGTGTCGCTGAAAAAAGCGCGCGAGATAGAGCCGGAAATCAACGCGATCGCCGAGCGCGAAGAAGGCGTGCCGGAGTTGTTGGAACTGGCCGGACGCCTCGAAGATTTGACGCGCAACGTCGGGATGCACGCGGGAGGCGTATTGATCGCGCCCGGACAGCTTACCGATTTCTGCCCGCTGTATTGCGCCGACAGCAGCACCAGCGTGGTCAGCCAGTTCGACAAGGATGATGTGGAAGCCATCGGCCTGGTGAAGTTCGATTTTCTGGGCTTGCGCACGCTGACCATCCTGGATTGGGCGATGCGCCACGTGGCACGACTGGCCGGAGGTGTAGCGCCGTTCTCGCTGGAAGCCATGCCGCTGGATGACCGCGCAACATACGAGTTGCTCAAGGCGTGCAACACTACCGCCGTGTTCCAGCTTGAATCGCGCGGCATGAAGGATTTGATCAAGCGGCTGCAACCCGACACCTTCGAAGACATCGTCGCTCTGGTCGCGCTGTTCCGCCCCGGCCCGCTGGAATCGGGCATGGTGGAAGATTTTATCAACCGGAAACATGGCCGCGCCAAGGCGGATTATTTCCACCCCGAGCTGGAAGTCTCGCTCAAGCCGACTTACGGCGTGATCGTGTATCAGGAACAGGTGATGCAAATTTCGCAGATCATCGGCGGCTACACGCTGGGCGGCGCGGATATGTTGCGCCGCGCGATGGGCAAGAAAAACCCGGAAGAAATGGCCGAGCAGCGCGACATTTTTGTGGGCGGCGCAGTGGCGCGCAACATCAACAAGGAGCTGGCGACGCAACTGTTCGACTTGATGGAAAAGTTTGCAGGTTACGGATTCAATAAATCGCACTCGGCGGCCTACGCGCTGGTCGCCTACCAGACGGCCTATCTCAAGGCGCATCATCCGGCGGCTTTCATGGCGGCGACGCTGTCGGGCGATCTGGACAACACCGACAAGGTGCGCACTTTTTATCTTGATACCCTGCAACAGCGCCTGCGCGTGCTGCTACCGGACGTAAACAGCTCGGGCTATGTGTTCTCGCCGGTGGACGAAAAGACCATCGCTTACGGGCTGGGCGCGATCAAGGGAACCGGCGAGGCGGCCATCGGCAACATCATCAAGGCGCGCGAGCGGGGCGCGTTCAAAGACCTGTTCGACTTTTGCCGCCGCGTGGACAAGCGCATCGTCAACCGCCGTGCCGTCGAGGCATTGATCCGCGCCGGCGCGTTCGACAGCATCAACGACCATCGCGCCAGCCTGATGGCCAGCGTGGATGCGGCGCTGGCCAGCGCCGACCAGCAGGCGCGCGCGGCGAACCAGAACAGCCTGTTCGGCCACGACGAAGCGGATGCGGTATTGATCGTACAGACGGCTGACGTGCCGCGCTGGCGGTTGCGCGAACAGCTCGCGCATGAAAAGACCAGCCTGGGTTTTTATCTGGGCGGCCATCCGTATCAGGAATACGAGGAAGAGCTGGCCAATTTCATCAAGGTGAAACTGGGCGACCTCACGCCGCAATTCGTCGGCCAGGCCAATAGCCCGGGAAGCGGCTATGGCCAAAGTTCGCGGCGCGGTGTGCCGGTGGTGCTGGCGGGCATCGTGGCGGGGTTGCGCATCCAGCAGACGCGGCGCGGCCGCATGGCCATCGTCACGCTGGACGACGGCAGCGCACAGGTGGAAATGACCGTGTTCAACGAAGTGTTCGAGGCCAACCGCCCGTGGATACGCGAGGATGAATTATTGGTGGTGCGCGGCAAAGCCAGCCTGGACGAATATTCCGGCAATGTGCGCGCCAGCGGCGAAGAGTTGTTCGACTTCGCCTCGGCGCGCTCCAGCTTCGCGCAACAACTGGCGCTGCGCTGCAACGGCAACGCCAGCGTCGCGCAACTCAAAAAACTGTTCGCCCCCTACCGCGACGGCAAATGCGCTGTGCAGATTCACTACCGCAACGACAACGCGGCCTGCCAACTGCGCCTGGGCGAAACATGGCAGGTGACGCTGCACGACGATCTGCTGCGCGATTTGCGCGACCTGTTGAAGCCGGAAAACGTGAAGGTGGTTTACGGTTAACCAAAAATTCAGCGTTCGCCCAAAAGTTGAAGCACGGCCCGCTGGCTGATGTTGAGTGTGGCGCGACAGAGGGAGTAGAATCGTCGGCTTGCGCAGTTGGGACAATCAGCGAGGCGGGGGGAAATAGCTAGGATGGATATTGCTGGTGTCTTGCCGTTGGACATAGCAGGTGCGGCCATCGTATTCTGGCTGGCGCTGGGGCTGATGGGGCTGGCAGTGCCGCGCAGCCCGCGCTTCATCAACCATATCATTTTCCCCATCGGCGCGCTTGTTGCGCTGGCGCTTGCCGGAGCCGGTTTGTGGGCACTCGGTGAAACTCCCAACATTGCCGTGCTGCCGCTCGGTTTGCCGGATCTGCCGCTGCATCTCCGCCTCGATCCGCTCTCGGCATTTTTCCTGATCCTGCTGGGCGGCGCATCGTTCGGTGTGTCGCTGTTTTGCGCCGGTTATTTCCGCAGCATGGCGGGCAATACGCTCGGCCTGCTGTGCCTGGAATATCACCTGTTCTTGGCCGGCATGGCCTTGGTGCTGCTGGCCGACGATGCCTACATGTTCATGGTGGCGTGGGAGACCATGGCGCTGTCTTCTTATTTTCTGGTCACCACCGACCACCGTATCCCGGACATCCGCAAGGCGGGCTATCTGTATCTGCTGGTCGCGCATGTGGGGGCAATCGCTATTCTGCTGTGCTTCGGCGTGATGCAGGGCGGGCATGGCGTCGGCGCATACACGTTCGCGGCGATGCGCGAAGCGCATTTGTCGGCGTTCTGGTCGTCGGTGGCGTTTTTGCTGGCGCTGTTCGGGTTCGGCGCGAAAGCGGGGGTGCTGCCGATGCATGTCTGGTTGCCCGAGGCGCACCCGGCCGCGCCCTCGCCGGTTTCCGCCCTGATGAGCGGCGTGATGCTGAAAACCGCAATTTACGGCATCCTGCGCGTCACCTTCGATTTGCTGGATGTGCAGCAATGGTGGTGGGGTGTGCTGGCGTTGGCATTGGGTCTGATGACGGCGGTTTTCGGCGTGATGTTCGCCGCCGTGCAGGGCGATATGAAACGGCTGCTGGCCTATTCATCAATTGAAAACATCGGCCTGCTGCTGGTGGGCATCGGTTTGACCATCATTTTCCACGCTTACGGCAAGGACGCGCTGGCGGCGTTGTCGCTCACCGCCGCGTTGTACCACAGCCTGAATCACGCTTTTTTCAAGAGCTTGCTGTTTGTCGGCACGGGCTCCATCCTGCACGCGACCGGCGAGCGCAACATGGGGCGCTTGGGCGGGCTGATCCGCCGTATGCCGTGGGCGGCGGCATTGATGCTGGTCGGTGTGCTGTCCATCGCCGGGCTGCCGCCCCTGAACGGGTTTGTCTCCGAGTGGCTGCTGTTGCAGGCGTTCCTGCTGTCGCCGGGTTTGCCCAACAGCTATATCAACATGCTGATCCCGGTGGCCGCCGCCGTGATCGCGCTGTCCGCCGCATTGGCGGCCTATGTGATGGTGAAATTCTACGGGATTATTTTTCTGGGCCAGCCGCGCGAAGCGGCGTTGGAGCAGGCGCACGACGCCGGTATCTGGGAGCGTATCGGGCTGTCCTGGCTGGCGCTCGGCTGCGTGGCGCTGGGGTTGGCGCCGGTTTTTGTGGTGCACCAACTGGACCTGGTCACGCAGATGCTGGTCGGCCACAGTCTGGGCAATCAGGCTACCGGCTGGTTATTCCTTGCGCCGGTGGATGTCGAGCGCGCCAGTTACAGCCCGATATACTTCCTGTTGGCAGTGGTAGGCGTAATGCTGGTGAGCGCATGGGTGGTGCACCATTTTTATCATGGCCGCCTGCGCCGCGGCCCGGCATGGGACTGCGGCTTCCCCGAACAAAACGCGCGTATGCAGGATACCGCCGAAGGCTTCGGCCAACCGATCCGGCGCATCTTCGAACCGTTCTTCAAAATCGAAAACGAGCTGCCCGGCGCGTTCGACACGCACCCGCATTACCGCGGCCGCAGCGATGACCGTATCTGGTTCGCCGTTTACCTGCCGATCAAACGGATCACCGAAAAACTGTCGTCCTGGGCATCGCTGTTGCAGCACGGGCGCATCCATTTGTACCTGAGCTACACCTTCGTCACGCTGCTCGTGTTGCTGGCGTTTGTGTGATGGAAAACGCTACCCTCGGCGTGAAACCATTTTGTTGGCGTCAACAAAATGGTTGATCCCGGCTCAGGCAGCCAGCGCGAAGTGGACAGCATATGTTTACTAACAACCAATGTTCAAAATTTCCGGGGGTGATGCCATGAGTAACATCAAACTGTTTGAATCACAGTACATCCGTTCATTCTGGGACGACGAAGCTCAACGCTGGTTCTTTGCTGTCGTAGATGTAGTTGCAGCTTTATCGGAGAGTAAGAACCCACAAGTTTATTGGCGGGTGCTCAAAAAACGGCTGCTGTCCGAGGGCAATGAAACCGTTACAAATTGTAACGCTTTGAAAATGACTGCGCCTGATGGAAAACAACGGCTAACTGATGTGGCGGATACCGAGCAATTACTTCGACTCATCCAATCCATCCCCTCGCCCAAGGCCGAACCCTTTAAGCGTTGGCTGGCCAAGGTAGGTTGCGAGCGGCTGGAAGAAATCGAAAATCCTGAACTTGCTGCAATGCGGATGCGCGAGCTGTACAAGGCCAAGGGTTACAGCGACGAATGGATTGAAAAGCGCGTGCGCGGCATCGCCATCCGCGATGAATTGACCAACGAATGGAAAAAACGCGGCGTGAAAGAGCAGCGCGAATATTTCATCCTCACCGCCGAAATCAGCTTGGTAGGGTGGGCGCGTTTTTGCGCCCACGCGGTCAGGGTTGCAACAGCGTGGGCACAAAATCGTGCCCACCCTACTTGGCTACTTGGCTTGGAACAAGGAGAGCAAATTTTGCAGCTACGTAGGGTGGGCACGCCTTTGTGCCCACGCGGTTTCAACATTTTAGAGTAGACAACCATGTCACGTTATCGCCGCGCAACGGCCGCGGGTTCAAGCTATTTCTTTACGGTGGTCGCTTACCGGCGGCAGCCAATTCTATGTGACGAAGCGATCTGCAACGCATTGCGCACCGCGATTGAAACAGTGCGTGTGACGCGCCCTTTCGTCATTGATGCATGGGTGTTGTTGCCTGACCATTTACATTGCGTGTGGACATTGCCTGACGGTGATGCCGATTTCTCCACCCGTTGGATGAAAATCAAGCGAGCGGTTTCTTTGGTTTGTGGAGAAGATTATCGTCGTGCCGATTGGGTGACTGCATCAAAACTCAAACACCGCGAATCAACGATATGGCAACGGCGATTCTGGGAGCATCAAATTCGCGATGAAAATGACTTTGCCCGCCATGTCGATTACATTCATTTCAACCCGGTTAAACACGGGCATGTACAACGTGCGGTTGATTGGCCTCATTCGACATTTCACCGTTATGTGCGTGATGGGGTATATGCGCATGACTGGGGTGGCGCGATGAATAGTGTGGTGCTGGAATATGATTGACGCTGCCCGCGTGGGCACAAGGACGTGGCTGGCAAAATATAGTCTTGGCTGATAAGCTCAAAAATTCGATGATTCCATTGCAACTCAAAGGCGACACGATGAACGGACTAGCTGATAAAAAAACTCTTGAACTTTATCCTATTGATTACCCTTTTGAAACATTGGTTGCTCGAATTAATGCAGACAAACCAAAGCTTCTTTTGAATCCTGATTTCCAGAGAAAGTACAAATGGGATAAGCAAGGCTGGGAACGAGCCTCGCGGTTTATTGAGTCATGCCTTATGAGAATACCGTTACCTTCGTGCTATTTCGCCGAAGATAAGGAGGGGCGGCACATCGTAATTGATGGTGTACAGCGACTCACAACCATTGTTAGGTTTCTCAAAGATGAATTTGCACTTGAAGGGCTGACCACTTTCAAGGAGCTGGAAGGAAAGAAATTTTCACAGATCGGTGACTACAAATCGGAACTAGAGGCCACCACGATACGATGCATCGTTCTACGAAAGGAAAACCCACAATCGCTAATAAGAGAAATATTCTCAAGATTAAATCAAGGTGCTGTTTCACTTTCCGACCAAGAGATTCGGCATGCACTTTATCCCGGAAAATTTGATGATCTCCTGAAAAAATTGGCTGCTAAAAACGAAATTAAAAATTTTGGTAAGGGGCCGCACTCAAAGTCAGAAAAGGACAGCCTAGAGGCTGAGGAGCAGGTTCTTAGATATTTCGCTTTCTCAGAAGATATGGATAAATATGGGGATAGGTTTTCTCGCTTTTTAGATGATTTTATGTCATCTAAACAAGGCATCGACGATGCTGAAATCGAATTTTTAGAAAATGCCTTTACCA
>SCPW01000118.1 GCA_004298605.1 Gallionella sp. | reverse complement strand
GAGGCGATTATCCATACAGCCTCTTGAAAATTGACGAGGCACTAAGATACAAACCCGGCTACGAAAGGGCCTACGCGCTCAAAGCGGATGTGTACCTGGCCATGGGAGACAAGAAAAAGGCCGCCGATACGGCGCAGGAGGGATTGGAAAAAATCCCGCGATCAAAATTTCTGCGCTGGCAGTTGGAGCAATTGGGTGTCAAGGTTCCACCGCTACCCGAACCCGGCGCCGACGGAAGCAAGGAAAACGCATCTAGCACGGGAACAGCAGGCGGATCCGCGCCCGCCCAACCGGTAAACGATGCGCCTGCCGCTAACAGCACCGCCACGCCCCCCGCAACAACAACACCCGATACCAGGGAAACCGGGCAGGGCGCAGAACCCAAGCCGGACACGCCCCCGGCTGCCGGGAACAATCAGGATAAACCTGCGGCAGGCACCGACAGCCAACCTAAAAACAACCCCTACTGCCGCTTCTGCCCGTGAGGGGACGAATGTTTACCGCAGTTTTGAAAACAGGATAAATAATTGATGCTCCCGACCCGCATCCGCCATTTTCCGCAATTCGTCCGGCAGATATTTGAACGCAACCGTGTGCTGGGCCGGCCCGATACGGGCACGCGCACGCGCACCTTCCACCTGTGTTTCTTCAGTTGCCAGTCCTACTTCCGTTACCTGTATTGCTCGCTGCACAGCCTCGTCGAACATGCGCATGGCATCCGGTTCAAAGTGCTGGTGTTCAGCGACGAAGAAATGCCGCTGTCCGTAGCACAGGCCGACGCGATTCAGGCACTGGTTCCGGGCGCACGGGTGATTCCTTGGCCCAAGAGCATGGGCTGGGGAGCCACCCAGATCGGCTGGATATGGCGCGCTTACGGCCTGGCCGCCGAAGATGCAGCCGATGATGACATCATTGCCCGGATCGACTCTGATGTGTTTTTCTTCAATGACATGATTTTCCGGGCGGTGGCGCGCAGCGATGCCGATTTCATCGGTGACGGGCACCACGTCGACTTTCAGTATTGCCAGGGGGGCTGCTATTTTTTCCGCGCTTCGGCAGTGCGCCGGATCAATGCGATGCTCGGCGCTGAACCGATGGATGATCTGCTCAAGGAAGTTGACATCATCGTCGAGGATGTGGCGGCTTACCATTTCGCGAAGCGGCTCGGCCTGAAGATATGGATGACCTGGTTTATGCTGTTCCCGGACGAACTGCGCAACGCGGGCGGCCTCACCCCCTGGCTGCGGTGGAAGTTCAGTTGCGCGCATTTTGTCATGAAGAACAAGGCGGCCATGCTGGAAGCCTACGAGAGCGAGATGCTCGGGGGGCGTATCCCGGAAGGCTACCGCAAGGCGATCGGGATTGTATGAGCGGTTTATATGCTAAAAAACGCCGAATAAGGGAGTTGGAATTTTCTAAAGCACCATTTGTAAAATTATGCCACGCCAGCCAAAACCTACCCCCCTCCCCAACCCCTTGGATGAGACGACCAGCCATCCGACTAAGCTGCCAAAAACTGCGGTTAAGTCGCTGGCTACCCCGCACGCTGCGCGTGCAAGGGAGGGCGCTTCAACCCCTTCCCCCGCTTGCGGGGGAAGGTTGGGATGGGGGCATGGGGTGAGCGCCGGATGTATGGTTATCAGCGTTTCCCTTTGCGTTCGGGCAGGCCTGGCCACACATTGGGCATCATGGAAAAAATGATGTGGCCCGCACCCCGTTTCCCACAACCTGACAACCTGTACATAGCCCTCGGCATGGGCCTGTTTTCCACAGTTTTGTGGTTCTGGCTGACATGGCATATCGGCTTGAATATGGCGGACGAGGGTTTTTACTGGTACGGCGCCCAGCGCGTATTGGCGGGCGAGGCGCCGATTCTCGATTTCAT
>SCPW01000117.1 GCA_004298605.1 Gallionella sp. | reverse complement strand
CCGGGATCGCCTGCAAGTGTCGCCCGGACTGGTTCAACGGGGACGTTATCACCGACCTCAAGTCCTGTGTTGATGCGAGCGCTGCCGGTTTTTCACGATCTATAGCAACATTGGGCTATGACGTGCAGGCAGCTTTCTATGTGGACGGTGTCAAGGCGGCAACGGGGATGGAGCTTCCATTCATTTTCATCGCTGCCGAAAAGGAGCCGCCGCATGCGGTAGCAGTCTATCGCGCCGACCCGGAAGTCATCGAAGTCGGTCGCAGGAAGTATCTGGCGGCGCTTCAGCTTTTGAAGTGGTGCCAGGAATCGGGTAGTTGGCCGGCTTACCAGCCAAGTGGCGAGATCGAATTGATATCGTTACCACGTTGGGCAGCCAATGCCGAAGACTTCGAGTTGTACGCCGCCTGATCGGCGGTTTCTTTAGTAGTTCATCAACCCCGGCGGGGATACCAGTTCCCGCTTCCTGGGCCATGGTGTCTCCGCCATTTTCTTTGGAGAAAACCATGTCTCAAACTTTGCGCAATTTACAAAAATCCCGCCAAGGGAATACAGACGATAATCGAAATACGGCCAAAGTGGTGCCTTTCCCGGCCATGCTGGTGCAGTTCAAGGGCGAAATTGCCCGTGCGCTGCCCAAGCATCTGAATCCGGAGCGCATGACACGCACCGCGCTGACCGCTTTTCGACTGAACCCGAAATTGTCTGAAACGGATCCGCGCAGTGTCTTTGCGGCTGTCATTCAGGCTTGTCAGTTGGGATTGGAAGTCGGCCTGATGGGCGAAGCCCACCTTGTCCCGTTTGGCAGTCAGTGCCAATTGATCCCCGGATACCAGGGGCTCATGAAACTCGCACGCAACAGCGGGTTCGTGCAGGACATCTATCCTCACGAAGTGCGGATCAACGACAAGTTCGACATCGTGCTTGGCCTGAATCGCACGCTGATGCACGAGCCGTTGAAGAAGAACGGCTTTCCGGCTGGAGATGAGGAGAGAGGCCAGATCATTGGTTTCTACGCCGTCGCTGTTTTCAAGGATGGCGGACGCACATTCCTCGCCATGTCGAAGGAGCAGGTCGAACAGGTGCGGAATAACTCCCGTGGCTACCAAATGGCCAAGAAGTACCGTAAGGAGAGCACATGGGATACGCACTTCATTCCGATGGGCCTCAAGACGGTCATCCGCCGCTTGTGCAATCTGTTGCCGAAGTCCCCGGAGCTTGCCTTGGCGCTTGCCATGGATGAAATGCACGAGCGCGGTGAAACCCAGAATATCGGGATTGCCGATGCTATCAACGGTTCCTGGGCACCGGTCATAGATGATGAACCCGGCGAGCAGGATGCCGATGTGCAGGGGCAAGGCAATATTGTTTCAACTCCTGTCCGCGAAGTTGGCGGAAAGCTTGGCGCCACGCTGGCAACCATCGGCAACGCAGCAACAGTCGGTGAGCTGGACGAAGTTTTTCTCCGGGCAGAAGATTCCTTCGAAGGTAATGAGCTTGAGCAGTTGCTGATCGCCTATCGCAGACGCAAGGACGCTTTGAACAACACTTCTTCTCAAGTGAGCGACATTTTTGGGGAGGCGGAGAAATGAACGTCATCGAAAGTAATGGCTACCGTCTCGAAGTTGAGCCGTTCCAGTTTTTCAAG
>SCPW01000116.1 GCA_004298605.1 Gallionella sp. | reverse complement strand
CTCAGAAATCATCTGCTCGAATAACGTTTCTTGAGGGATTTTGTGTACGTGTTTCAGCAAAAATCCCCACATCCATGCGGGCTGCGCTCGTATTGCAGGGGCGACTAATTACCAGTTTGGCCCCTCGCCCTTAGACGAGGGGCATTGGTTTTATGACCCGAAGAAGTCCTTCACCTTATCCATCCACGATTTCGCGCGTGGGTTGTGACGGTCATTGTCCTCAGCGTTGATGGTTTCAAATTCGCGCAGCAATTCCTTCTGACGTTCTGTCAAATTCACCGGTGTTTCAACCACGACATGACACTGCAGGTCGCCATGGCTGGAGCTGCGCACGCCCTTGATGCCCTTGCCGCGCAGGCGGAAGATTTTGCCGCTCTGGGTTTCGGCGGGGATCTTGATGCGCGCCACACCGTCCAGCGTGGGGATTTCAATCTCGCCGCCCAGAGCGGCAATGCTGAAGCTGACCGGCATTTCGCAATGCAGGTCGTTATGGTCGCGCTGGAACACCGCATGCGGCTTGATGTGGATGACCACATACAGATCGCCAGGAGGCCCGCCATTGGCGCCATGTTCGCCTTCGCCGGAGAGGCGGATGCGGTCGTCGTTGTCCACGCCGGGCGGGATTTTCACCGACAGCGTTTTATGCTGTTTGATGCGCCCGTTGCCGCTGCAATCCTTGCACGGCGAGGCGATCATCTTGCCGGTGCCGTGGCAGCGCGGGCAGGTTTGCTGGATCGAGAAAAAGCCTTGCTGCATGCGCACCTGGCCATGCCCGCCGCAGGTGGTGCAAGTGGTCGGGCTGGTGCCGGGTTTTGCGCCCGAGCCGTGGCAGGTTTCGCATTCCGCCATGGCCGGTACGCGAATCTGCGTTTCGGTGCCGTGCGCGGCCTGTTCCAGCGTGATTTCCAGGTTGTAGCGCAAGTCGGCGCCGCGCTGCACATTGTTGCGCCCGCCGCCACCCCCGCGTCCACCGCCGAAAATGTCGCCGAAAATATCGGAGAAATCGAAGCCCTGCGCCCCCGCTCCACCCGCGCCGAACGGGCTGCCGCCGCCCATGCCGCCAGACTCGAATGCGGCGTGGCCATACTGGTCGTAAGCGGCGCGCTTCTGGCCATCGCTCAGCGTTTCGTAAGCTTCCTTGGCTTCTTTGAAGTGTTCCTCCGCCTTCGGGTTATCCGGGTTGCGGTCGGGGTGGTGCTTCATCGCCAGCTTGCGATAAGCTTTTTTGATTTCTTCGTCGGAGGCGTCACGGTTGACGCCGAGGACTTCGTAGTAGTCTTTTTTGGCCATTCTGTTTGTGAAGGGGGAAGGGGGAAGGGGGAAGGGTTAGGCAGTTGCGCGACGTTTGATTGATGCCGACAACCCCATTAATAATCCCGAGACTTCATCCACTTTTCCGTTCAACTCCTCTGCGTTATTCAGGTAGCCCAATCTTGCGGCAAGTTCGATCAATGTATCTAATTCGGATAATGAACCAGCCGCGATGCTTAAGAAGTGCAGCAGTTCTTTTGTTCCATTGCGCGCAAAGCCTTCTGCGATGTTTGCCGGAACAGAGACAGCCGCACGCTGTAGTTGGCTGCTTAGCCCGAATTTTTCTTGGGCTGGAAAGGAAGATGTTGCGGTGTAAATTGCGGTCACCATTTCCATCGCCTGCTGCCAAGCTTTCAGGTTGCGGTGACTCCGCTTCACACCCTTCTCCCTTCCCCCTTATCCCTTCTCGCCGTTACTTCTTGTCGCCCTTCACCTCAGTGAATTCCGCATCCACCACATCGCCTTCATCCTTCTTCTGGTCGGAGCAGGTTTCGCCGGGGCCGCAGCTTCCGCAACCGCCTTCCTGCGCCTTGGCTTGCTCGGCGGCGTACATTTTTTCGCCCAGCTTTTGCGCGGCGGTTGCCAGCGCTTCGGCCTTGGCGTCGATGGCGTCCTTGTCGTTGGCTTTCACCACCTCTTCGGCGTCCTTCAAGGCGGTTTCGATCTTGCCTTTTTCATCCGCGCTCAGTTGTTCGCCGTATTCTTTCAGCGACTTCCGGGTGGAGTGGATCAGCGCATCGAGCCCGTTGCGCGCGGCCACCAGTTCTACGGCCTTGCGGTCCTCTTCGGCGTTGGATTCGGCATCGTTCACCATGCGTTGAATTTCTTCTTCGCTCAAGCCGGAGCTGGCCTGGATTTTGATCTTGTTTTCCTTGCCGGTGGCTTTGTCCTTCGCCGATACGTGCAGGATGCCGTTGGCGTCGATGTCGAAGGTCACTTCGATTTGCGGCATGCCGCGCGGTGCGGGCGGGATATCGGACAGGTTGAATTGACCCAAGCTCTTGTTGCCGGAAGAGATTTCACGCTCGCCTTGCAGCACGTGGATGGTCACCGCGTTCTGGTTATCTTCGGCGGTGGAAAACACCTGCGAAGCCTTGGTCGGGATCGTGGTGTTCTTTTTAATCAGCTTGGTCATCACGCCGCCCATGGTCTCGATACCCAAACTGAGCGGGGTCACGTCGAGCAACAGCACGTCCTTCACTTCGCCTTGCAGCACACCGCCCTGGATCGCTGCGCCCACCGCGACCGCCTCGTCCGGGTTCACGTCTTTGCGCGGCTCTTTGCCGAAAAATTCCTTCACTTTTTCCTGCACCTTCGGCATACGGGTCTGGCCGCCGACCAGAATCACGTCGGCGATGTCGGACACGTTAACACCCGCATCCTTCATCGCGATCTTGCACGGCTCGATGGTGCGCGCGATCAGGTCTTCCACCAGGCTTTCCAGCTTGGCGCGGGTGATTTTCACCGCGAGGTGTTTCGGGCCGCTGGCGTCTGCGGTGATGTAGGGCAGGTTCACTTCGGTTTGCTGCGCGGAAGACAGTTCGATCTTGGCTTTTTCCGCCGCGTCCTTCAGGCGCTGCAATGCCAGCACGTCCTTGCGCAGGTCGATGCCGCTTTCCTTCTTGAATTCCTCGACCAGATGGTCGATCACGCGCATGTCGAAATCTTCGCCGCCGAGGAAGGTGTCGCCGTTGGTGGACATGACTTCAAACTGGTGTTCGCCTTCTATCTCGGCGATGTCGATGATGGAAATATCGAAGGTGCCGCCGCCCAGGTCATACACCGCGATCTTGCGGTCGCCTTCCTGCTTGTCCAGGCCGAAAGCCAGCGCGGCTGCGGTCGGTTCGTTGATGATGCGCTTCACGTCCAGACCGGCGATGCGACCGGCATCTTTGGTGGCCTGGCGCTGCGAATCGTTGAAGTAAGCCGGAACGGTAATCACCGCTTCGGTCACCGGCTCGCCGAGGTAGTCTTCGGCGGTCTTTTTCATTTTCATCAGCACTTGCGCGGAAATTTCCGGCGCGGAAAATTCCTTGTCGCGCACCTTGACCCAAGCGTCGCCGTTCTTGGCTTTGACGATCTTGAACGGGACCATGGCGATGTCTTTCTGCACCATCTTCTCGTCGAAGCGGCGACCGATCAGGCGCTTCACGCCGTACAGCGTATTGGTCGGGTTAGTGACAGCCTGGCGCTTGGCGGGCGCGCCGACCAGCACTTCGCCGTCTTCCATGTAAGCGATGATGGACGGTGTGGTGCGCGCGCCTTCGGCGTTCTCGATCACCTTGGTCTTGCCGTTTTCCATAATGGCCACGCAGGAGTTTGTCGTGCCCAGATCAATACCGATAATTTTTCCCATGATGTTTCCTTTCGAGTGATTTGGTTGATTCGATGTTTTGCAAGTTGGGGATGTGAGCTTGGTTTTTCAAGGGGCCGCTATTTTGCTTTCGCCACCGTCACCATCGCCGGGCGCAGCACGCGGTCATTCAGCGCATAACCCTTCTGCATCACACCGACCACGGTGTTGGCGGGCTGGTCGCTATCCACCATCGCGATGGCCTGGTGCTTGTGCGGGTCGAGCTTCTCGCCGACCGGATTAATTTCGCTGATGTTGAATTTCTCGAACACGCTGGCGAGCTGCTTGAGGGTCAATTCCATACCGCTCTTGAAGCTCTCCACCGTCGCGGTTTCCACCGCCAGCCCGGCTTCGAGACTATCCTTCACCGCCAGCATCTCGTTGGAAAAACGCTCCACGGCGAATTTCTGCGCCTTGCTCACATCTTCGATCGCACGGCGGCGGATGTTCTCGCCTTCGGCCTTGGCGTACATCCAGGCATCGTAGTGCTCCTGCCCTTTGCGCTCGGCTTCCTTGAGCATTTCTTCCAGGCTGGGCATGATTTCTGCGGTATTTGTTGCGGCTGCTTGCTGTTCGGTTGACGGGTTTGTATCGTTTTGCTCCATGGCGTTCTCCAGATTTCGATTTGCGATTAATTGGGGCGGAGTTTTCGATTTCAAGAGCTAAAGTAAAAAAATGCGTATGCATGTTTTTGACCGGGCATTATTTTTAATGTGCGTAAAAATGACGTACAATACCCGCATTGTTGTCAGGAGGACTTTGCCATGCCCGCCACTATCGCCAATGAAGCAGCACGAATCAATTTGCGCACCAGCGCCGACGCGAAGGCCATGATCGAACGTGCCGCAGCACTGATGGGAACAACCGTTTCCAGCTTCATGCTGCAAAACGCTTATGAGGCGGCACGGCGCATCGTGTCGGAGAACGATACGCTGTTGCTGACGCAGCGGGATTTCGAGGCATTCGCCGAATCCATGGAGCACCCTCCCAAGCCCAAGGCCGCATTGCGCAAACTCATGGCGCGCCGTTAAGGGTTCGCCCTAAGCATGGTCGCAATACGGTTGCTGGGCGCGCAGCACGGCCGCGATGGGTTTGATTGCGGCGATGCCGCGCTGAACGAGTTTCTGTTGCGTCAAGCGGGGCAGCAACAGCGGCGCGGTTTCGGCAAAACCTATGTGGCGGTCGCCGATGATGGCGTGACGGTCACCGGTTTTATCACCGTGAGCGCCGGTCAAATCGCCACCTCTTCACTGTCTTCCCAACAGAAATTGCCACGCTATCCTGCGCCCGTTTTGCGCATTGGGCGGCTGGCGGTGGATGTGCGTCACCAAGGCAAGGGTATCGGGCAGGATTTGCTGGCGTTTGCGCTGCGGTTGGCCGTGGAGTTTTCACAACGTGTGGGGCTGTACGCCGTGGTGCTGGATGCCAAGCACGACAAGGCCAAAGCGTTTTATTCCAGGCTGGGGTTCATCGCCTGCGTGGATAGCCCGCTTTGCCTGTATCTTCCCATCGCTACGCTTGAGCAGTCAGCCACTCCCTGACTGCGATACATTGCTCTGCAAAAAATTAACCGGGAGAATCAAACCATGACCGAACCCACCATCACTTGCCCAAGCTGCAAGACCGAGATCAAACTCACCGAATCGCTGGCCGCACCGCTGATTGCAGCAACACGCAAACAGTTCGAGCAACAACTGGCGCAGAAAGACAACGACATCGCCCAGCGTGAACAGGCCATGCGCGACAAAGAAAAGCAGCTTGCCGAAGACAAGCGCAAACTCGACGATCAGGTGGCCGACCAAGTTGCCGCGCAGTTGAAAGCGGAACGCGCCCGCGTGATTGCGGAGGAATCCAGAAAAGCCAAACTTGCCAGTGCTGCCGAGCTGGAACACAAGGCGCGCGAACTGGCCGAATTGCAAGAAGTACTTAAAGCAAACAACGGAAAACTGGCCGAAGCGCAGAAGGCGCAAGCCGAACTCATCAAGAAGCAGCGCGAACTCGACGACGCCAAACGCGAACTGGAACTCACGGTGGAAAAACGGGTGCAGGAAGGACTGACCGATGTCCGCACCCAAGCCAAGAAAGAAGCCGAGGACGAACAGAAGCTCAAGGTCATGGAGAAAGAGCAGACCATCGCCGCGATGCAGAAACAGATCGAAGACCTCAAGCGCCGTGCCGAGCAGGGCTCGCAACAATTGCAGGGCGAAGTGCAGGAACTGGAAATCGAAAATCTGCTGCGCAGCAAATTTCCATTCGATGCCATCGAGCCAGTGCCCAAGGGCGAATTCGGCGGTGATGTGCTGCACCGCGTGGTCGGCGCAGGCGGGCAGTCTGGCGGCGCCATCTTGTGGGAGTTCAAGCGCACCAAAAACTGGAGCGACGCCTGGCTGGTAAAGCTGCGCGGCGACCAGCGCACCGCAAAGGCGGAAATCGCCGTGATCGTAAGCCAAGTGTTGCCGAAGGGCGTGGAGACCTTTGAACTGATGGAAGGCGTCTGGGTAACGCACCCGCGCGCTGCCTTGCCGGTGGCGATGATTTTGCGCCAGTCATTGCTGGAGCTGGCTCTTGCGCGGCAGTCCACCGAAGGCCAGCAAACCAAAACCGAAATGGTTTACCAGTACCTAACCGGCCCGCGTTTTCGCCAGCGGGTGGAGGCCATCGTCGAAGCGTTTTCCACCATGCAGGAAGACCTCGACAAGGAAAGAAAAGCCATCATGAAGCAATGGGCGAAACGGGAAGAGCAGATCGAGCGGGTGATGGGGGCAACGGTGGGCATGTATGGCGACTTGCAGGGGATTGCGGGGAAATCGTTGCAGGAGATTGAGGGCTTGGAATTGCCGGCGCTTGGAATGGATGCTACAAGGGACATCCGGTGAAAAAGCATTGGATTCCCCTCGCGCTGAACTGGCTCGCACAAAGCCTTGATCCGGTTCCTCATGAGCTCAACGAGCTTGACTGGAAAACCGGCTTGACCGGCAACAGAGAACGGCTGATCGAACACCTGATCGCTTTCGCCAATCACCCGAACGGCGGCTTCCTCGCGTTTGGGGTACAGGACGATGCAACCCTTGCGGGGGTGGAACAGGGCGAGGTGGCTCAAATCGTCAACACCCTCGCCAATCTCGGGCGCGATGCCGTGGAGCCTCCGGTGGCGATAGACCATGCGGTGGTTGATTTTCGCGGAGTGGCGCTTCTGTTTGTTTTCATTCCAGAACAGAGCAACAAACCCGTGCATCGGCGCGGCAAATCCATTGAAGAAGCCTGGATACGCTCGGGCGGCACGACCCGCAAAGCCTCCCGCCAGGAGATTGGCGGTTTGATGCTTAAGGAAACGCTGATTCAGTGAGGTAAACCCCCGGCTATGCCGGGGGACTAAGTAAGGTTCGACCGTGTGATACGGTCGCTCCAGTTTTATTCCCTCCCCTTCAAGGGGAGGGTTAGGGTGGGGATGGGTTTG
>SCPW01000115.1 GCA_004298605.1 Gallionella sp. | reverse complement strand
TAAGTATCCAATGCGCCCGAATAAGCGGCAGTGTCGGTTACAGGCGCCGCCCACGGGTATTTTCCGCCGGAAGCGGCCGCGTAATTATCCAGACATGCCTTGGCCTCGCGCGCGATGCGTTTCTCGACGATCTGGAATATCTGGTCCGCGCCGATGCCCAGCAGGCTGTCGTTAAAAATGTCGCTGGCCATATGGGCGGCATGGACGTTATCGCCATTTGCATTGTCGCCTTCGAGATAATTGGAAAGCGTATTCGCGTCGGCGGTCCCGCGCACCTGGGCGGCAAGTGGCGCTCCCGGCGCGAACACAATGGCTGCGATATTGCCCAGGGAGACATTGCCGGCGATGGACAACTGCCCCTGGGTGTCGCTGTTGATAGTGAGGGCGGAGTTACCGTCGCGGAAGTTCGCCGACAACACATACCACAGCCGCTCGCCATCGCCGTCGCGCAGATCCGGCAGCTTCAGGGTGCGCCATGGGAGCCTGCCGGTATAGCTGGGGCAATCGTTGCCGCTCATCAACTCGGCGGAGCCGTCATCGTCCGTATCCGGGCATGGCAGGCTGCCGGGGTGGTTTATGTCTTGCACCGCGCGGCCAACCAACGCTTCTTTCGCTTGCGCGAGCGCGGCGGCGGTTATTTCCTGGCGCGCGCTTTTCAGCGCGGATGCGCTGAGCGAGCCCACCAGAACGGCGGCAATCCCTATCACCATAATCACCAGCATCAGCATCAGCGCGGTTCCGCGCTGTTTTTCCCGTGCAAGCCGGTATTGCGGCGGGAGCATGGCGACCCTATTGCCCGGGAGTTGTCGGGTTGATGAGCACCTTTTGCCCGACCTTGACTTTTACCGGGCGCGATTGGCCGGGCACGGCAACCGGCTGGCTTTCCGCTGCGCGCCCATCGCTTTTTCCGGAAAATTGCGGCACGCCGTTGATCCATACGGTGCGCCCGCCGCCACGCTTCTGCACGATGCCATTGACGGTCAGCGAGCGGACGTCGTCCGGCGCATCGCCGCCTTGACGTTGGCTGTATTCGAGTTGCGCGCGCTGTTCCGGGGTAAAAAACAGCCGCCCCAGCTCTTCTGCGCCAGCCCCTGTCGCCGCCGCGAGCGCCAGCCCGGACAGGCACATTTTGAGGGTGGTGCTCATTGCGGCGCGCTCCGGTTTTTCAGCGTGACCCAGCCACCGCCGCACTCGGCTTTGAGCTGCGGCGCGCCGTTGCCACCGGATCCCGGCGTTGCGGCGTTGCGTTGCAGCGTGCAGCCTTCCAGTTGGTACCAGCCCTTGATATCGGTGTGCAGCGCGTCGAAAAAATGGAGGAGCTGCGCCTCGTGCAGCAAGTCGAACTGCAATTTCATTTCGCTGTAGCGGATATCGAAATTGCCGCTGTCGACCGGCGGTTGTGGGGCATAAATTTTTTGCGGGGCGATGTTGTAGCGGAAGTCCGTGACCAGATTCTGCAGGCGGATTTTTTCCATGCCTTCCATCCAGTCGAGGCGCCGATCGTCGCCGATAACCTTGCGTTCGCTCAACACGCCATACTCGGCGTCATATGACCTCATGTTTTTCTGGTCTTCATGCGCTGCCGCCAGGCGCTTGCGCGCGTCGACAAGCAGGCTTTGCGCGTCGCGCCGATCCTTCAGCGCATTTTCCGCATATTTGCTGCTGCTGTACAAAATGGCGGCGCTGGCCAGCGCCGACGCGCAACATGCCAGGATGCTCCAGCGCATCGCCAGAAAATCCGGTTTGGAGAATCTCATGCCGGCGTCCTCCGGAGGATTTTCAGGGAAAAATCGAGCGCGTCCGGGCCCGCTTCGCGCCGGTCGGCAAGGCTTCCGCCCGGGCTGGTGTCAATCGGCCTGGCCAGCGCGTCCACCTGGTAGCCCTGCGCGACCAGGTCGCGCTGGAAACGCTCCAGATAGTCCAGCGCGGCGCGATAATCTTTCGCGAAACCAACCAGGCGCCCCTTGAGCGCGATGGCCTGAACGGGCGCGCCTGCAGGCGTGTTTCCTGCGGCAGGCCCCGCCGCATTCGCCTGCCAGGCAAGATCGTCGAGTTCGATTTGCGGATGGCGGTCGAGCGCCGCGCTGATCGGTCGCAAAATCTCACCCGGTGAAGCGCTATATTGGTTGAGTTTGTGCATGGCCGATACGCCCGCCTTCATGTCCGATGCCGGCGCGTAAGTGTTGGGGAAATTCCGGGTGATCTGCCGCGCTTCATCCAGGGTGCGCCGGGCATTTTCCCTGATAATCTCCGTCTCTCCCGCATCGCTGCCGCTTTGCCAGATGTCGGTCGCACCCCACAACAGGCAGCCGAGCAGTAATGCGCCGCTGGCACGGTTGAGCGCGTGGCGCAATTGCCACAAAGCGTAGTGGTGCGTGTGCCTGGCATTCGCGTAATGGGGCTTGGGCGGCCTGATGGCCAACTGGTGCAGGAATATCTGGCTGGCATCCGAATCGGTTGGCCGGTGGTCGACCCCGAGCTGCCCGGCGATGTCCGCGAGATCGACAAAGTCGTAGCGCATATCCGCGTCGTCCGGCAGGGTGGCCTGCAGCGCTTCGCGGTCGTTGCGGTGGCACAGGATGCGCACATCGAGTATCTGCCCAGGCGGGAGCAGGCTCAGGCTCTTCAAATACTGGTAGGTGCGGGTAAGCTCGTTGACCACGGCATCGTGAAATGCCAGGCCGTCGTGAACGGGCGTCAGCCGGGAAATCTGCAAGCGGTGTTCGCTGAAATAGGTTTGGCGCAGCCCGGAAAATTTTTCCCAGGAAATCAGGAGCAGGTGCTTCGAGGGGTGGTCTTCGACCAGCGGCGCGCTGATCTGCGGCACCGAATACACGCCCGCGAGCGGCGTTTGCTGCGCCAGCATGATGTCCAGCCAGGGCGTGATGAGCGAAGGGTTGGTCAATGCCGAGAACAGCATGTCATCGTCGTGCCTGCCGGTCCGTTGCCGCTGCAGCAGGGTGGCCTGATGGAAAGGCGTGCCGCGGTAGAACTGGTCGAATTTGCGCTGCAATAACGCGGCGCGGCTGCTCCCGCCCAGATGCGGGACGGTTTCCTGGCGGAAATCTTCCTCGATCAGATCGACCAGCAAATAGGCCGGGCACTTCACTTCACGCAGGAAAGCGGCAAAATCGTCCCTGCCCTCCGGCGAGCCGGAAAACCCGCGCTGCACGGCGATTTTGCCGCCCGCCATGAATTGCGCATGGAGGCGGTCGGCGCTCAGGAACAGCAGCAGGACGCGCTTCATCAGAATCTCACCTTGCCGATAATGTCATAGATCGGCGACAGCACGGACAGCATCACCCAGCCCAGCAGCGCCCCGAGAAGAATCGTCATGGCCGGTTCGATCATGACCTGCACTTTCTGGATGGAGTTTTTCACGTCGCGGTCATAAAAATAGCTGACATTGAGCAGCGCCTTATCCAGCGAGCCGGTGGCTTCGCCCACCCTGAGCATGCGTATCACCAGCGGTGGGAACATGCCGGTATTCTGGAAACTTTGCGTGAGATTCCTGCCGGCTTCGATTTCGTGCGCGACATCGTCCAGGCTTTTGGCCACCGCACGGTTGCTGACCACGTCGCGCGAATTGGCGATGCAGTCGAGAATGCTGATGCCGGAGCCGTACATCATGGCGAAGGTATTGGCGAAGCGCGCGAGGATGATCTTGCGCATGATCGGGCCGGTTACCCACAGGTTCAGTTTCAGGCTGTCGTACCTGTAGCGCATTTCCGGGCTGGACGTGATGACCATCCTGGCGATGAACGGCAGGGCAAACGGCAGCGCGATGATCGCGTACCAGTAATCGACAAAAAACGCCGAGGTGGCGAGCAGCATACGTGTCTGGACCGGGATTTCCTGACCCATGCCCTTGATGAAGCCGACCAGTTGCGGCACCAGATAAATCATCAGGAAAAAGGTGATCGCCACCACGACCGCGCCGACGAAAGCCGGATAAATCATGATGTTTTTGGTGTGCGACGCCATTTCGTCCTGCCACTTCAGCGATTCGGTGATGTGCAGGAAGACTTCCGGCAAACGCCCGCTTTCCTCCCCGGCACGGGCGAGGCTGACAAAAATTTTGCTGAACGCGTCGGGGTGCTGCGCCATCGCCTGGGAAAGTTTTTTGCCGCCTTCGATGGACTCGACCAGGTTGGCGATAATTTCGCGGAAACGCGGGTCGCCCATGGAGTCGCGCAGATCGGCGAGGCTTTCCAGCAAAGGCACGCCGGCGCGGGTGAGCTGTTCGAGGTTGAAAAAAAAGGTAATCAGCTCGGGGCGCTTGATTTTGCCGCGCCCCGAACCGACCCTGCCGCTGTCCACTTTGGCGTCGATCAAATCCAGGCCGCCGTGCTTCAGGCGCATCTCCAGATCGATCAGGTTGGCGGCATCCTGCAGGCCTTTGCTGGTCTTGCCGCGTTCGTCGATCGCACGGTATAAAT
>SCPW01000114.1 GCA_004298605.1 Gallionella sp. | reverse complement strand
CGCGGACGGCGCTTCCGCTCCCACCATCACGGTTGATCTGGTGGACGAGGACGGCACGCACACCAACGCCGGCTCCAAGCAGATCGCGGTCAACAACGTCGCGCCGACCATAGTGCTTGCGGGTGCCAATAGCGTGGATGAAGGCGCGACCTACACCCTGACGCTGGGCGCGGTGACCGACCCGGGCACCGATACGGTATCGGGCTACGTCGTGAACTGGGGCGACGGCAGCAGCGACAACTACATCGGTGCAGGAAACGTGACCCATATCTACGCTGACGGTGTCGGAGACATCAGCCGCACCATCACGGTAGACCTGGTGGATGAAGACGGCACCCATTCCGGCGCGGGTAGCAAGAACATCACGGTGAATGATGTCACCGCGCCGACGATCATCCACTTGGGCGATGCATCGGGTATTGCAACTACGCTCAATCCCTACGTATGGGCGCCGTTCTGGACGGACGCGGCTGTGGATATCAGCCACAAGGCCAACTATGCCAATGCCGGCGAGGCATGGACTCCGGTTAACCTGAGTGCATTGGGTTCGGCCACCTTGCCGGGCGGCGACCTGTATGCGGGCGATCTGGGCGTCAGCGGCAAGAATCTCGCCACCAGTACGATCAGCCAGGAGCTTTCGGGGGCGGAGGCTCTCCGCTTCGATCTGGACAATGCGGCCACGCAGGTGACGGTGGATTTGGTCAGGTTCTACCTGGATGATGACGCCAACGTGTTCAACTACAACGAGGCGGGTCGCTTGCAGGCGCTGGACGCTCAGGGCAACGTGGTGGCGGAGGCGATTTTCGTTGCCGATAGCGCCGGTGGTGCGAAGACGGTGACGCTGGATCACGGCGATGGCTTCAGCGCCGTGGTGCTGACGGCGGGCGCCTACAACGGAAACAATTTTGTCTTCGGTGCATACGCCAATGACGCGGGCGCGTTCGCGGCTGCCCCGTACAACGACGGCAAGTTGCATGGCAGCGACTTCCTGCTGGACTCCATCGAGTTCGAGATGGCGCCGATCATCGGTGTGAATCCGGTTCCGGTGCCGTAGGCTGGATCTGTTCGCCGTGGGGTGGACACAGCCCGGTCTCCCCACGGTGTGAAGGTTGTCGGTTTTTTTTACGGTCATATAGATGTAGTGTTGTAACAAATTGATTATTTGATTAAAAAAAATTGGTATATAAATTGCTCCGTTACTGTTGCGCATAAAAAAACCATAATTTCCAAGTAAGGTGACCAAATGAACGTGCAGGCATGTTTTTCCCTACGCAGCTTGATCGGCTGGACTTCCGCCGCATTCCTGGCTCTCGCGACAAGCACCGCGAGTGCGGCGGTTCTGTACGATCAAACTCCCCAGGATGGGGGGCTTGGCTTCTACGCCAACCCCAACTGGCCGCAACAAATGGCGGACAATTTCACCTTGGGCGGCGCCGCGAATCTGGAAGGTATTACCTGGTGGGGCGGTTACGGTAGTAACTTCGATGCGGGCGATGACGATTTTCTGGTGCGTTTGTACAGCAATGTCACCGGCACCGGTGCCGTGTTACAGGAATTCGGCAGCGTCCCTTTCATCCGCACGCCCACCGTTCTGTTTGACAGCGCGGGGAACGCGGTATACCAGTATGACTTTGCCTTGACCGCTCCTTTGGGGATGTCGCCGGGCGCCTATTATCTGTTCGTCCAGAATCTCGGCACCTCTGACTGGTTTTGGCAGGAAGCGAGTTCCGGCAATGGGGATTTGTGGTTCAGAGGCGAGGACACCGACACGTGGGCGATGGCTGCTGGCGCGGGAGATTTGGCCTCACGGCTCGATGGTACGCCAGTAGTAGTACACGTTCCCGAGCCTTCTCCGCTTGCGCTGCTGGGCATTGCCGGGTTGTCCCTGGCTTTGCTGGCAGGACGGCGGCGGCGTCAACGGCAGCCCGTATGAGCGCCATGAGCTTGTATTTGTAACATTTTGCGAGCCGGGCACGCCCCAGCTCGATTGCTTTCTGCCTTGTCAGTTACCCCTATCGCTGATTCAAGCAAATGCATGGAGCACAGATGATCCAAGATGGACAAGCCTCACCGTTGACACGCGCCACAGAGGAAGCGAAGCGCATCCTGGGCAGGGTGGCGGGCTTCAGCTTCCTGATCAACCTGCTGATGCTGGTGTCGCCGCTCTACATGCTGCAGATATACGACCGGGTGCTCAGTTCGGGCAGTAATCCGACGCTGCTGTACCTGACGCTGTTTGCCGCCGCCTGTCTGTTCACCATGGCGGCGCTCGAACTGGTGAGATCACGCATTCTGGTTCGCTTGGGCGGCAAACTCGACGGCCTGTTGTCGCATGAGGTGTTCGCATCGGTTCTGACCAACGGGCGAACCGGGCAATCATTCCGCGACTTGGATAACTTGCGGGCATTTCTCACGGGCGCCGGAATGCTGGCTCTGCTCGATGCGCCATGGACACCCGTTTACATCGCGCTCGTTTACGCCCTGCATCCGATGCTCGGGCACGTCGCGCTGGCGGGCGCGATCATCTTGTTCGTGCTGGGATTGATGAATGAGCGCGCCACGCGTGCGCCTCTCATGAAAGCGGGTATGGAGATGGCCGCCAGCACGCAGTTCGCGGAACTCAGCGCCCGCAACTCGGACGTCGTGCATGCAATGGGAATGCTCCCCGGCTTGCAGTCGGTCTGGCGCAAGCGGCACGACATGGGTCTGCGGCTCCAGGCCGAGGCGAGCGATCGGGCTGGCGAGATTGCGGCAATGGCGAAGTTTGTGCGGATATTTCTTCAGGTGGCCATTCTCGGCGTGGGCGCCTATCTCGTCATCGAGCACGAGGCCACAGCCGGCGCCATGATCGCCGCTTCCATCATCATGGGCCGGGGGCTTGCGCCCGTCGAATCGGCCATCGGTGCGTGGCGCGGCTTTCTCCAGGCCAGGGAGGGGCACGGTCGGCTCAAGGAAGAGCTCGAAAAGAACGTGCATGGCGCCGACCCCATGCAGTTGCCGGCGCCGAGCGGCGCACTCAGCCTGGAAAATGTGATCGGCATCCCGCCGGGGGCGCAGAAGCCGGTCATCAACAACATCACCGCAGAGCTGAAACCGGGCGTCAGCCTGGGGATCACGGGCCCGAGCGCCGCGGGGAAATCATCGCTGGCCCGGCTGATCGTCGGGGTTTGGAAGCCAGTTTCGGGGACTGTGCGCCTCGACGGGGTCAACCTCGCCACCTGGCGGCGCGAAGAGGTCGGCCCAAACGTCGGTTATCTGCCACAGGATATTGAATTGTTCCCGGGTACTGTCGCCGAGAATATTGCCCGTTTCGGGCGCATCGATTCTTCGATGGTCGTGGAGGCGGCGACCCTTGCGGGCGCGCACCAGACGATCCTGGAGTTGCCGGACGGTTACGATACGATTATCGGGCCCGCCGGAAACAACTTGTCCGGCGGACAAAGGCAGCGAATTGGCCTGGCCCGCGCGTTCTACGGCACACCGTCCCTGATTGTCCTCGACGAGCCCAGCTCCAACCTCGATGCAGAGGGTGAGGCCGCGGTGCGGCAGGCGATTGATGAACTCCGGAAAATGCGCAAAACGGTGGTGGTAATCGCGCACCGCCCGTCATTGCTCGGCGGTACGGATGCACTGATGGTCATCCAGCACGGGACGATGACCAATTTCGGGCCCACCCACCAGATAATGCCTCTCATCACACGCCCCACGGGGGCTGTTCCGGAGCAGGCTCCCGGTGTGCCCGTGGAGGCGAGCCATGGCGTCTAGCGCCCTGTCTGCGTGGCGTTTGCGGCTTCCCTCTTTCCTGAAAAAAGGCGGCGATGAGATCGACTACTGGACACGCGTCGGTCTCTTGATCATCGCCGCGACCTTTGTGGTTGCCATCATCTGGTCGGCTCTGGCTCCGCTGTCCAGTGCCGTGATCGCGCCGGGCATACTGAAGGTCGATAGCAACCGCAAGAAGATACAGCATCTCGAAGGCGGCGTCGTGCAGGAGATTCTCGTGCGTGACGGGGATCGGGTGAAGGCGGGCCAGACGCTGATCCGGTTGGACAAGACGCGTGCCGACGCATCCCGCGGGGTGCTCAGGGTGGGCTCCGATGCGGCCATTGCCCAGCAGGCCCGCCTCATCGCCGAGCGGAGCGGCTTGCCTTTTACCGTGCCGGGCGATCTGCTGGCAAGAAAAAACGACCCCAAAGTGGCCGAAGTCATCGAGTCGCAGTCCTTGCTCTATAAGGCGCGGCGTGCTTCCCTCGATGGGCAGCTAAGCATCATTGACGAGCAGATCGTGTTCCTGCAAAAAGGGATCGAGGGGTTGGTGGCGCAGCAGCGCGCGAAGGAAGAGCAGTTGCGCAGCCTCAATGCGGATCTCGATGGACTGAAAGCGCTGCTTGAAAAGGGGATGGTGGAGCGCACGAGGTTCAGGAACGTGGAGCGGGAGATTTCCCAACTGGAGGGGGAACGCGCCGAACATATCTCCGACATTGCGAAATCGCGCGCGAACATCAGTGAAAAGGAGTTGGAGAAATTTCAGATCAGAAAAAATTTCCGCGAACAGGTGAGCGAAGAGTTGCG
>SCPW01000012.1 GCA_004298605.1 Gallionella sp. | reverse complement strand
GGTCTGGAATATGACTTGGTGTGGGAGCTTTCCGGCAAGCCGTACATCACCCCCAAAGGCAGCCTGGTGGCGGCCATCAGCCGCGCGATCGAACAGTCTTACGGCATCACCCCTGAACTATCCACTTCAGGCGGAACATCTGACGGGCGCTTCATCGCCGACATCTGCCCGCAAGTGATCGAGTTCGGCCCGTTGAACGCCACGATCCACAAGCTTAACGAGTGCGTAGCGGTCGCCGACATCGAGCCGCTCAAGCTGACCTATCAGCACACGCTGGAAAACCTGCTGGTTCGATAACATGTAATAACCACAAAAACTTGGTTAGCCACAGAGAGCACAGAGCACACAGAGAAAAAAATGGTTGAAGCCAAAGAGATTCACCTTCGGGTGAGTCGGGGAAGCAGGTGAAACACGCCAATTTCTCTGTGTGCTCTGTGTTCTCCGTGGCTTGAATTGTGTTTTTAGCAATAATGGATACTTTAATGAGCGATCACTTTTCTGAAGCAGCACAACACCTGCGCAGCGTGCGCGATTACCTGCGTTTCGCGGTGAGCCGCTTTAATGAAGCCGGATTATTTTTCGGGCACGGCAGCAGCGACTCCTACGACGAAGCCGCCTACCTGATCCTGCACACGCTGCACCTGCCGCTGGACCGGCTGGAGCCATTTCTGGACGCGCGCCTGACCGATAGCGAACGCGCCAAAGTATTGGACATCATCCAACGCCGCGTCGAACAGCGCGTCCCGGCTGCCTATCTGACCCACGAAGCATTTCTGGGCGAATTCAGCTTTTATGTGGACGAGCGCGTCATCGTGCCGCGCTCGTTCATCGCCGAGCTGCTGCGCGAACAGCTCGGGCCGTGGATCGCCGAGCCGGAAGAAATCGGCAGCGTGCTGGATTTATGCACCGGCAGCGGCTGCCTCGCCATCCTCGCCGCGCACGCCTTCCCCTACGCCGGCGTGGATGCGGTGGACTTGTCGCCGGACGCGCTGGCCGTCGCGGAGCGCAATGTCGCCGACTACGGCCTGCAAGACCGCGTACACCTGATCGAATCGGATTTGTTCGCCAAGCTGGGCGGCAAACAGTACGACATCATCATCAGCAACCCGCCCTACGTGGATGCCGGATCGGTCGCCGCGCTGCCGCAGGAATACCTGCACGAACCCGAACTGGCGCTCGGCAGCGGCCACGACGGGCTGGATGCCACGCGCATCATCCTGGAACACGCCGCGCAACACCTGGCCGATAACGGCATACTGATCGTCGAAATCGGCCATAACCGCGAGGCGCTGGAAGCCGCTTACCCCGCCCTGCCGTTCACCTGGCTGGACGTCAGCGCGGGCGATCAGTTTGTGTTTATGCTGCACAAGAACGACCTGCTCTGAATTTTATGAATCTTGTTATTGACCAAGTTAGACGTGAAGCCAGCAGCTTGCTGGATGCGCAGCGCCGTTCCGATCTTGGGCAGTACATGACTCCCTCGCCCATTGCGGCATTTATGGCTTCGCTTTTTTCTTACAACGGTCAAGCCAGATTGCTGGATGCTGGTGCGGGAATAGGCTCTTTAACTTCAGCCTTCCTGGATAAAGCGCTGCAAGAAGGAACGGCAGTCGAGGCGGATGCATGGGAGATCGACGGCATACTGGGCGGCTATTTAAAAAACACGCTCGACGAATATGTGCAACATGGACAAGGGAAAATCAAAGCTCATATTCACGCATCGGACTTTATCGAGGATGCGACCTTCTCCGTGCAATTCGGCAGCAATAACCGTTACACACACGCGATTCTCAACCCTCCTTACAAGAAAATATGCACCAACTCAAAACACCGCAAGTTGTTGCGCATGGCAGGCATTGAAACAGTTAACCTGTACACCGCATTCGTCGCACTGACCGTGTTATTGATGAAAAAGGAAGGCGAGATCGTTGCTATCATTCCCCGTTCATTTTGTAACGGAAGTTATTACCGCCCCTTCCGCAACCTGATTTTGCGGGCTTGCTCGATACGTCAACTGCATCTGTTCGGAAGCCGAAATCAGGCTTTTCAGGACGATGATGTATTGCAAGAGAACGTCATTATCCATTTGGTCAAAGGCGAGCCGCAAGGCCAAGTTATTGTATCCACTTCGCATGACGCAAAATTTCTCGACTACCGGCATACCTCGTTTGATGCTGCCGCGATCATAAAGCCAAACGACATAGAACAATTCATTCACATCCCGACAGCTACTGAACAGACAAGTATCCCCAGATTTTGTACGCACAAGTTAAGTGACATCGGGCTGGAAGTCTGTACCGGGCCGGTAGTGGATTTTCGTCT
>SCPW01000113.1 GCA_004298605.1 Gallionella sp. | reverse complement strand
GTGCTCTTCCGATCTGATTTGAATCGCTGCGCCACGGATTTTCTATTATAAAAAGAAGGGGGAGGCATGAATGTTATTCTAGTTTCCGATCGCTTGGCAAAAACCCGCAGCATTATGTTGAACGGCTGGCAGATATTGTTTTTGATGCTGCTGCTGTCCGGATTGATGCTGGGCGCGGCATTTGCCTTGCAATACGCGCTGGTGCGCTTCGCTCCGGAAGGCTTGAACGATGGGATACGCACCCTGTTATCCAGGGTGCAGAGCGACGAACAGCAAAAACAGCAGTCTTATCTGCGCAGCAGCCTGGATGCTATGGCTTCCCGGGTCGGACAGATGCAGGCGCAGGTGCAGCGCCTTGACGCGCTTGGCGCGCGCTTGTCCAAACTGACCGGCATGAAGCCGGAAGAATTCCAGTTCGACCAGCCGCCCGCGCAGGGCGGGCCGCTGGTGGCATGGCCCGCGCAGGAAATGTCGGTGGCCAGCCTGGATCAACAATTGAACGTGTTGGCGCGGGTGGTCAATGACCGCAGCGACAAGTTGCTGGCCATGGAAACCATGCTGTTGCAGAACCGGTTGAGCAGCAAGCTGCTGCCCTCCGCCCCGCCCATCAGCGAGGGCTGGTATTCCTCGAATTTCGGCTGGCGCATCGACCCTTTTACCGGCACGAGCGCGATGCATGAGGGGATCGACTACATGGTGGATGCCGGAACGGCAATCCATGCTTCGGCAGGGGGTGTGGTGGCTTATGCGGATTACCATTCCCAGTATGGTAATATGGTCGAAATCGACCACGGTAACGACATCGTCACACGTTATGCGCATGCTTCGCGGTTGCTGGTAAAGGTTGGCCAGGTGGTGCGGCGCGGCGACAAGATTGCCGAGGTGGGAAATACCGGGCGCTCCACCGGCAACCACCTGCACTTTGAAGTCCGTTATAAAGGCGGCGCCCAGAATCCCGTGCGCTTCTTGCAAAAAGCCGCCAGTTAAGGGAGCTTCTAAAAATTCAGAGTTCGCCCAAATGCAAGGCGCGTAAAAAATTTCGCAGCGCCGCATATGGATGATATGTAAGCAAGAAATTTTTTACGCAACGTAGCAGTTTGGATGAAATGTGGATTTTTAGAGGCTCCCTTAACAGGGTTGGGTATTGGTGAGGGTGAGGCGACGGATTGCCTCACCCTTCATTATTTGTATTTGAGAACTTTATTATTTTGTAGTTTGGGAAAACATGATTTCCAATGTGCTGAAAAGTATCTTCGGTAGCCGCAACGATCGCCTGCTCAAGCAATATACCGCCACCGTCCGAACCATCAATAAGCTGGAAGCCGAGATCGCCGGATTGAGCGATGAGGAATTACGCGGAAAAACCGATAGTTTCAAGCAGCGTTTTGCGGGGGGCGAGGCGCTCGACGCACTGCTGCCGGAGGCGTTTGCCGTAGTGCGAGAGGCGAGCTCGAGGGCTTTGGGGATGCGCCATTACGATGTGCAGTTGATCGGCGGGATGGTTTTGCATCATGGCAAGATCGCCGAAATGCGCACCGGCGAAGGCAAAACCTTGATGGCCACCTTGCCGGTCTACCTGAATGCGATTTCCGGCAAGGGCGTACACGTCGTCACGGTGAACGATTACCTGGCCGGCCGCGACGCCGAGTGGATGGGCAAGCTGTACCGTTTCCTCGGCCTGTCGGTGGGTGTGATCCTGTCGCAGATGCAGCATGCCGACAAGCAGGCCGCCTACGCTGCCGACATCACTTACGGCACCAACAATGAATTCGGTTTCGATTACCTGCGCGACAACATGGCGACGCAGGCCGGCGAGCGTTACCAGCGCCCGCTCAATTACGCCATCGTGGACGAGGTCGATTCGATCCTGATCGACGAGGCGCGCACGCCGCTGATTATCTCCGGCCAGGCCGAAGACAACGTGGATATTTATGTGCGAGTCAACCAGTTGGCCCCAAAACTGCAACGCCAGGCGGAGGAGGACGGGCCGGGCGATTTCAGCGTGGACGAGAAAAACCACCAGATATTGCTTTCCGAATCCGGCCACGAACACGCGGAAAATATTCTCACCCAGGCGGGTTTGCTGCCGGCGGGCGGCAGCCTGTACGACCCCGCCAACATTACCCTGATCCACCATCTGTATGCGGCGCTGCGCGCGCACAACCTGTACCACCGCGACCAGAACTACGTGGTGCAGGATGGTGAAGTGATTATCGTGGACGAATTCACCGGGCGCCTGATGTCCGGGCGGCGCTGGTCGGACGGCCTGCACCAGGCGGTAGAGGCCAAAGAGGGCGTGGCCATCCAGAAGGAAAACCAGACGCTGGCGTCGATCACTTTCCAGAATTATTTCCGCATGTACCACAAGCTGGCCGGCATGACCGGCACGGCGGATACCGAGGCATATGAATTCCAGCAAATCTACAACCTGGAAACCGTGATTATCCCGCCGCATCGCCCGACTATCCGCAAGGACCAGATGGACAAGGTCTATCTCACCGCGAAGGAAAAATACCGCGCGGTGATCGAAGACGTCAAGGATTGCTACAAGCGCGGCCAACCGGTGCTGGTGGGGACGACCTCGATCGAAAATTCGGAGTTGCTGTCGCAGTATCTGGAGCAGGAAAAGATGCCGCACCAGGTGCTGAACGCCAAGCAACACGCGCGCGAAGCGGAAATTATCGCGCAGGCCGGACGGCCCAAAATGGTCACCATCGCGACCAATATGGCGGGTCGCGGCACGGACATCGTGCTGGGCGGCAGTGTCGAAAAGCAGATTGAATTTACCCGCGAAGACGACAGTCTGGATGAGGTGGCCAAAGAGCGGCGCATCGCGCAGTTGAAATCCGAGTGGCAGCAGTTGCACCAGCAGGTGCTGGACAGCGGCGGATTGCACATCATCGGCACCGAACGCCATGAATCGCGCCGCGTGGACAACCAGTTGCGCGGCCGTTCCGGGCGGCAGGGCGATGCGGGATCGAGCCGCTTCTATCTGTCGCTGGAAGATCCGCTGTTGCGCATTTTCGCTTCCGACCGCGTCACGGCGATCATGAACAAATTCAAGTTGCCGGAAGGCGAGGCGATCGAGCATAGCTGGGTGACGCGCGCCATCGAAAATGCGCAGCGCAAAGTCGAGGCGCGCAACTTCGATATGCGCAAACAGATACTGGAATACGACGATGTTTCCAACGACCAGCGCAAGGTCATTTACCAGCAGCGCGGCGAGTTGCTGGAAAGCACGGATATTTCAGAAACCATACAGGCCATGCGCGACGGCGTGCTGGAAAATACGTTCGGCCAATACATCCCGCCGCACAGCATGGAGGAACAATGGGATGTGCCCGCGCTGGAAAAAATACTGGCCGCCGAGTTTCATCTCGAATTGCCGCTGGCGCAATGGCTGGAGGAAGACAAGCAGTTGAACGAAGCGGGCCTGCGCGCGCGCATCGACGAATACGCGCGGCGCCAATATCGGGCGAAGGTGGATGCGGTGGGCGCCGAAGCCATGCACCACTACGAGCGCGCGATCATGTTGCAGAGCCTGGATGTGCATTGGCGCGAACATTTGTCCGCGCTGGACCATCTGCGCCAGGGCATCCATTTGCGCGGCTACGCGCAGAAAAACCCCAAGCAGGAATACAAGCGCGAGGCGTTCGAGCTGTTCGCCATGATGCTGGATGCGATCAAGCGCGAAGTGACTCAGGTGCTGATGACCGTGCAGGTGCGCAGCGAAGCGGATGTCGAGTCGGTGGAAGCAGCACCCGCGCCGGAAAATGTGCAATATCATCACGCCGATTACGACGAAGCATTGGCGCAGCCGACGGATGAAGAACATAAGCCGTTTGTGCGCAACGGGCAAAAGTTGGGGCGCAACGACCCTTGCCCGTGCGGGTCCGGAAAGAAATACAAGCAGTGCCATGGCAAATTGAGTTAACACGCGAAAGGAGAACGGAATGTCACTAGTGATTGATACGCTGCGTACCTCGACGGTTACCGAGGAACTGAGCGATGCTGAAGTCGAGATACTCGCGCAATTGTTCGAGGTGCATGATTACAAGGCGGGCGACGTCATTGCCCAGCCGACCGGCGCGCAAAGCGATAACCTGTTCATCCTCGCGCACGGCGATATCGAGGTGAAAATCCTGAGCCCCGGCGAGGGCGCCACCACGATCCACGTGCTCAAACCCGGCGACCTGGCCGGCATCATCACTTTTGTGGGCGGCCCGGCTTCGTCGCACAGCGCGACGCTTTATTCGGTCGGCGCCACCAAAGTCATCAGCCTGGAGCGCGCCAAGTTCGAGACGCTGATCAATTCGCACCCGATGATTGTCTACAAAGTGATGCGCGGCGTGGTGCGCAACGTGCATGGCATCGTGCGGCGCATCAATGTGCAATCCAACGAGCTGAGCAACTATATCTACCGCACACAGGGCCGCTACTAATACCTGCTGCAAGTTATTGAATAACTGATGTAGGGGCGCCGATTCATCGCGCCCCTCGAACAGATTAAGAGGATAGTTTCATGCCAGTCAACCTGATCCCGCCCGTCGCGGCGCAACTGTTGCCCGTTGCGGGCGTTCTTCTGGGCATCGCGGAGGCGGGCATCAAACGCGCCGACCGCAAGGATTTGCTGGTGATGGAATTGTGCGAAGGTACACGTGTGGCCGGCGTGTTCACCAAAAACCGGTTTTGCGCCGCCCCGGTGATTGTCGCGCGCGAGCACCTCGCGCAACCGGGTGGCATCCGCGCGCTGGTGGTCAATACCGGAAACGCCAATGCCGGAACCGGCGAGCAAGGCTTGCAGGATGCGCGGGCTACCTGTGCCGCGTTGGCCGGCCTGCTGGGCTGCAAAGCATCGCAGATATTGCCGTTTTCCACCGGCGTGATTATGGAGCCGCTGCCGGTGGACAGGATTGCCGCAGGCATGCCCGGCTGCGTGGCGAACATGCGCGCCGACAACTGGTTTGACGCCGCGCACGCGATCATGACCACCGACATCGTCGCCAAGGCCATATCCAAACAAGTAACGATAGACGGCGTGAGCATCACCGTCACCGGCATCGCCAAAGGCTCCGGCATGATCCATCCGAACATGGCGACCATGCTCGGCTACATCGCCACCGATGCGGCCATCGCGCAGCCGCTGTTGCAGCGGATGGTCAGCGAAGCGGCCAGCCGCTCGTTCAACCGCATCACCGTGGACGGCGATACTTCCACCAACGACGCGCTGATGCTGATCGCTACCGGCAAATCCGCATTGCCGGAAATTTGCGATGCATCTGGTGCAGATTTTGCCGCACTGCAAGCTGCCGTCAGCGAAGTCGCCATCTATTTGGCGCAAGCCATCGTGCGCGACGGCGAAGGCGCCACCAAATTCATCACCGTGCGCATCGAAGGCGGCAAGGACGAAGCCGAGTGCAAACAAATCGGCTATGCCATCGCCCGCTCGCCGCTGGTCAAGACCGCGTTCTTCGCTTCCGACCCCAACCTCGGGCGCATCCTCGCCGCGATAGGCTATGCGGGCGTAGACGATCTGGATGTCGCCGCGCTCAAGCTTTATCTGGATGAGGTGCTGGTCGCCGAAAACGGCGGG
>SCPW01000112.1 GCA_004298605.1 Gallionella sp. | reverse complement strand
TACCGGTGTGGTCAGCGAGACCGCGACCTGGTGTACGGAAAATGTCGTGGCGGGCACTTGCGCGTCGCCGGGCACCGTCGTTGCCGACACCAGCGGGGCCAGCACCGTCTACAACTGCGTCACGCCAAACGCCACGCTTCCTACCTGCCCCGCCCCTGGCGTGCTGGACGGCACGGATTGCAAGGTGGAGATGCAGACCGCCTGCACCGGCACCATGGCCGCCAAAGTGGGCGCCGCCAGCGACACGCGAACGATTTATGCAGCACCCGCCGGCGGCCTTACCCCATTGGTGGGGCAAAATCTTATCCCGTTCGATGCCGCATATGCGGCCGCCAACCCGACCAATTTCGCCGCTGCCCACATCAACGCGCTCAGCCAGTGGACGCTTTTAACCACAACGCAACAAACCGCCGCCGCAGGCGCCAATCTGATCAACTTCCTGCGCGGCCGGAACGGTTTTGAGGATCGCGCCTCCAACGCCGCCACCGACAGGCTCTACCGCTACCGCGAAGCCGTGCTGGGGGATGCGCTGGAATCGCAACCTTTCTTTATCGCCCAGCCCGTGTTCAGCTACCCCTATCCGGGCTACAGCACTTTCGTCAGCGCGCAGGCCAGCCGTGCCGGAACAGTGTACATGGGAGCCAATGACGGCATGCTGCACGCTTTTGCCAGCTCCGACGGAAACGAGCGCTGGGCATATGTGCCGAGCATGGTGATCACCAATATGTGGAAGCTGGCGGACAAGAACTACGCCACCAACCATGCCAATTTTGTCAACGGCAGCCCGATCATCTCGGATGTGTGTACCGCCAACTGCACCAATAGCCTGACTGCCATATGGAAGACCATCCTGGTGGGCGGCCTGAACGGCGGCGGGCGCGGTTACTATGCGCTGGACATCACCGTGCCCACCGTGCCTGTTTTGTTGTGGGAATTCACGCCGAGCAGCGACAGCGATGTCGGCTACAGCTACGGGCAGGCTGTCATCACCCAGAAACAGGATGGCACCTGGGTGGTGCTGGTGACATCCGGCTACAACAATACCGGTCCCGGAAACGGCGAGGGCTACCTCTATGTGCTCGATGCCGCCACGGGCGCCGTCATCAGCAAGATCGGCACCGGCGCGGGCAATACCACCACCCCGAGCGGACTGTCCAAAATTGCCGGCTGGAACGACGAGTCCGGCGGCAACAAGGTGGGCTATATCTACGGCGGCGACCTGCTGGGGAATGTCTGGCGTTTCGACATCAATACAGCGGGCGCGCCTTTGCTGTTCGCAACCCTGAAGGATGCATCAGGCAACGCCCAGCCTGTTACCACCACCCCCACGCTGGGCAAGATAGGAAGCAAGCGCACCATATATGTCGGCACCGGGAAATATCTGGAAGTTGCCGACCTGACCAACACCCAGCAACAGAGCCTGTACGCGATCCAGGACGACAATACGTCCACCACCCTGACGAACCCGCGCGCTTCGCTGGTGCAACAGACACTTACCGCCTCGGGCGCCAGCCGAACCGTATCCGGCAACACGGTAAATTACAGTGCCGGTGAGGGCTGGTATATCGACTTCCCGGATAGCGGGGAACGGGTGAACATTGACAGCAAGCTGGTGCAAGGGACGCTGCTGGTGCCCACGATTGTCCCTTCAAATACCGCCTGTTCGCCGGGCGGGTACGGCTGGTTGAACTTCTTCGATTTTAAAACGGGCCAGGCCGTCAATACCGCAACCAATACGGCTTCATTGAAATACGACAACACCATCGTCGGCATCAACGTCTTGTACATAGAGGGGCAGCCTATCGTGGAAGTCGTTACGGATAACAATCCGACGCCCGAGAAAAATGAAGATGTAAGCTTTTCAACCACGGCGACCGGCTTTACCGGGAAGAGGGTGATATGGCGCGAATTGATACAATGAACCGTAGGTGCTTCTGGCCTTTGAAATCACACATTCCAGCCCCGTGCCCCGCAAGGTCATGGGGGTTTTGTTGGGGCCTCTCCCAGCGGAAACCTCGCCAGCACGCTGTAGCCCGGCAACCCATCCCGGGGCACGGATTGCACCAGTGCGAAATCCTTTATCTGCCAGCGCACCGGTGACATTGCGGGCAACGGCGCATCCGTCCAGCGCGCATTGCGCAATAACGTGACGTGGGGCTTGTAATCGCGCCGGTCGAATTTGAAACGATGCCTGGCCAGACTCTGCTCCAGCGCCTCGACCAGTTGCGCCAGTTGCTGCGGCAGATGGCCGGGTGCGGCATGGACGATGTGATTGTGCCCCCAGTAATGCGCGGCATCGAAACATAACCCGAAACTTTCCCCGTTCACTTCCTGCGCCGCCAGTTGTAATGCTTCAAGTCTGGACGACTCAATATCGCCGATAAATACCAGTGTGCCATGCAATGTTTCGCCGCTCATGGCGCGACCGCCGCACAGATGGTGCAGCGGCGTCTGCCATGCCGCCAACTGCCCGCGTTCGGCGGTTGTCGGCCACAGTGCAAAGAATACCCGTGCGGTGGGGTTGTCAGTTTGCTTGCACATATGGTCAGGATTTTATCCGCATTGCTGGGGTTGAAAAAATAAAGTCTGTAACAAGCACCCCAGATCCCCTCGCAGAAACGAACCAATCACAGATTTTTTCACTGCCCGGAACCTGAACTTCGTGACTATCGGCAATCGACACATTGCAGGCTATGATGGCCGTCAGCTTTGGTGATGCGTCGTAATTCTTGGCTTGTGCCACAAGGCAGATGATCGAGCATTTTCCCAAAATCTACTCGATCACTAAGCTCCTTGCAGTGCAAGTCAAGTTATGACTGCACCCCAACTCTGACAGATACGCGGTCTCGAATTTGTTGGTAAATCGGAAGCTCAATGCCCTCTGCGACTTCCAGCGAAACACACAATGCGAATGGCACGGGGTCGGGGAGCTTTCCCCCGTCCTCGCTGCAATTAACTTTGAAGACCACCTCATTGCCATCGGCAAAGGCAAGTGCATTCTCGCCCTCCAATATCTCATGCTGCAATGTTCCGCGCTGTACGTGCTGCCACTGGTAATTTACTCGCGACACGCCGAACTCATCACTTGGCGGATTGATCCACAATCTTGCAGAGCGGTATTTCGAATTGCGCACATTAACTGGCGTTAACCATGCCAAGGTAATTGTCAGGCGACGTTTGATCGTTTTGGCACTTAAGCAAGGCGGCATAGGGGCTCGGAATTCTAGAGCTTCACCATCTTTCAGCTCGCCAACACCAATCAACGTTGCTCGTTGCTCAGTACACGTTAATGCTCGGTCAATATCTGCCAGCCCATAGCCGACGAACCTAGCGATAAAGTCCTGTTGTTTTCTTCGATCAGCAATATCGGGGCGTGCCGCAAGTATCTGATGCTCAAGATCACCCCAATCAGCCCCATGAGTGAGTAGCGCCTTTAACAATACAGCATCAAATCTTTCGGGTAGCGATTGCGGATTCCCTGCACGAAGTGCATCAATTACGTCAAACGCTTGTGCTGCGCCTCGGCTGGCTAAAGCGGCGGCATTGCTTGTACCACTTGTATATTTCGTGTTGTTGCCAAGAGCATTGGGTGGCGTAGCTACAAGGTGACCGGGTGCTCTCGGAGTATTGACCGTACTAACCTCTGTATTGCCGGGAGGTATATGGTTTTCTTTATACAGAATTCGGCCTCCCGGCAACACGATTTCTGGCTTAATTGCACGTCGGAATCCATGACCAATGCACGAGTAAGGCGACACTCCGCGATCAGGGAATAAATCATGGCGTGTGGGAATAGTCGCTGATCTTGAAGAGTCGGTATGAACCGCTCCAACAGTGATGACATTGATTGCTTCCGCCGGAGACAGAAGCCGCCGATTTACAGATTCAGCGAACAGCGATTCCAATGCTAAGCGTTGACGCTCTTCAAGCGGAAGGGTTGATAGCGTTTCACGAGGGGTGTTTAACACCAAGTCAGAGGCCACGTTGCCAGCGCTGACTACAAACAAAACGCGGTATCGGTAAGACAGCCAGTCTAATAATCGCGCCCACGGCGATAATGATCTATCGAATGGTCGCTGCAAATCTCCAAGGGAAAGATTGATGACTCTCACTGTTAGTGCGGACGAGGGAGCGTCACCTTCACCCTCGAACATCCTGCGAACTGCGCGATGAACTAGATCGATCAACAAGACATCGTGCGGTGTCGATTCGGTTCTGGGTAAGCTTGTGTCTTCCGGGTCAGGACGCATGATAGGTCGCACATAAATTGGCTTGCGAAGGGGTTGCTTGGGGCCATCCAATTCGCCAAGTGCAATCAGTGAGGCCATTGCTGTCCCGTGTACACGGTCGCTGGCCTCGTAAGTACTCTCCCATTCTTCAGGATCGTCGATCATCAACCGACCGTTTAGCATAGGGTGATTTTGCAAAGGCAACCCATCAAGTAAAGCAACTACGGGGTTGCCAGAAACTGGCTGAGAGGGTGGACTACCTGCCGGTAAATTATTTTCGTCTTCAGTGCGTGGTGCAATTGCCTGACCACATGGCCGGAAAAACATCACACGATCTGACAAGGCAAGTGCGGGAGGGGAAGTGCTCAATAGACTGCGCACACCAGTGGCAGATAATTCTACCAAAAAGCCGTGATATGCAACTTCTTCAATCAGTGCGCTTCGCAGAACTCTCCCGCCTTGTGCTGTAACCAAGCGTGTGAGTTCCTCTGAGGCTTTCTGATTCTTCTCTGGTGATGCGAAATACCATGCTTCAATCTCAAAGCGGATGAGATCATCACCTGCGTCCAGATGATTCTGCCAGTATTGAATGATGTCCTGCCCAAGACGATCCCGAGCCCCCCAGAATCGAACATCCCGCAAATGTTTGAACACCTCCTTCCATGCTCCAAAGCCGTGATCGAATTTGGCTGTCGGATCGCTTTGATAGCTTGTCCATAGGCTAATGATTTCAATCAGTGCCTGACGATTAGTGCCCAGCAGAAAAAGGTTTCCTGATAAGGATTTTTCCGGCTTCCCTGTGTCATAAAAATCATCGTCCGGTTCTATATCAAGCTCATCAGCTTCCAGCAACCACTCAAGTCCATCTATGCGTTTTACAGCACCCACGAAGCTGCTAATCGAACCGATGGTTTCAAATACGACTACGAGTTCAGGTTCGTCCTGCGGGGCCATTTCCTGCAACTGAATTCGCTGAGCATCGAAGGTCGCTTGAAGCGTCGTAAATTTTGGCCCTAGCCGTTCTTGTTGACGATCAGCGGAAGGAAGTTGTAGCGTTGGCCGAGGGGGAGGTCTTTTATCTTTACTCGTGGAGGTGGGGCGAGGAAAGAGAAGTAAAGGTAGTTGCTGTTCGCTCATCCGTGCCCCCTTGTTGTTGCCGGATTATGCGTTGGGCTGAACGCGATTTTGCCAATGCGCCAACCTATCATTGATGATGGCACGCAGATTGCCGTCAGGCATTGCAAGCACATAGCGACGATGGATGTCTTGGCAAAATTCTTCCAGATCGGAAAAGTTCGCATCCTTCAGTCGTGTTGCCAATGTCTTTGGCGTTAGACCAAGGCGTTGACCAATCTGCTCCTCGAAGCGGGAAAACCATTTTGTTTTTTGTTCCAAGGTTGGCGTTGGCATATTGAGACGCAACTGAAAACGACGCCACACAGCCCGATCCAATAGTTCGGCATGATTTGTAGCCGTGACCACCACTACATGACTTGGCAAAGAATCAATTTGGAGCAAGAGGGAGCTGACGACTCTCTTGATTTCTCCGGTCTCATGCGTGTCTCCACGCTCTTTACCCAGCGTATCAAACTCGTCAAAGAACAGCACACACTGGTGGGTACGAACAAAATCAAACAGCCGCTTCAAACGGCTGCTGGTTTCCCCCAGAAAGCTTCCGATAACTGCCTCATAGCGCACTACGAACAGCGGAGCCATTAACTCGTAGGCAACCGCTTCAGCTAATGTTGTTTTGCCATTGCCAGGTGGGCCAGAAAGTAGCAGTCGATGACGAGGTTCAAGGCCGTAAGAGCGCAGAATATCGCGCCGCTGTTGCTCCTCAACCAATTCCTTTATAGATTGGCTTACTTCATCCGGCAGCAATACCGAATCGAGTGTACGGCGCGGTTCAATCTCATAGAGAAGCCCACCATGACCACCATCAAAACTTCTGACTACTTCGGCAGATTTTGGGCGAGTGTTAGCAGTGCGCAAGTTCTCCTCCAACCGATTCGCTAACAGGTTGTGATGCTTTGCGCGTTCCTCAGCTGCGATGGCTTCGACGGTAGACCTGAACAAGCCTTGGTCGCCTTGTGTGCCAGCACGAACAAGATTAACGATTAAATCGGCTCTTGGCATAAATTCTCCCTGCCGCATTCTATCTTCTTGCTCACCTGCGGTAAATCAGGTTCGGCGCGGATGACTGTCCGTTTTTACAAAGACTGACCATATGCTATGCCTCGATAGGCTTCGCGAACGACAGCTTTCTGGCGTCGTGTTTTCAACCTTGAGCGTCGCTTATTGGCACACTGCGGTTCTAGGCATTACTCAAATTACCACCATAAAGCAGAACTTCATAAACTCAACAGCCAAGATGCCTTGGCAATTGCGTATTGGAGCTATCATTTTCTTCTACAGCTCAAGACCACCTTGAGAATAGCCCCATCCCCCAAAGACTGGTCTCAGTTTTTTCTATCCTCTGCTGGGGGTCGAGCCGCATCCCGCATTCGGGTAAAATACTCGTCTTGTTGAGCCAGAGAGCACCATGACTGCACGTTTGCGCGAAATCCCTTATAACTACACTTCGTTTTCCGACCGCGAGATCGTTTTGCGTCTTCTCGGCGACGAGGCGTGGGACATCATCAATACCTTGCGCGAAGAGCGTCGCACCGGGCGTTCCGCGCAGATGCTCTACGAGGTGTTGGGCGACATCTGGGTGCTGGCGCGCAACCCGTATTTGCTGGACGATTTGCTCGGCAACCGCAAGCGGCGCGAGGCTTTGATCGGCGCGTTGCACCATCGTTTGAATGCGATCGAAGCGCGCCGTCAGGGGAATACGAAAGTAAAACGCCTGCTCGAACTCGCTACCGTGGCGGTCGATCAGTTTGCCGCCGAATTCGAGCAAACTTTACAGTTGCGCAAACGAGTGTTGCGCGAGCTGTCGCGCATCACGCACCGCGACAATATCCAGTTCGACGGTTTGGCGCGCGTATCGCATGTGACGGACGCGACCGACTGGCGCGTGGAGTATCCGTTCGTGGTGTTGCATCCCGACTCGGAACAGGAAATCGCAGCACTGGTGCGCGCTTGTATCGAGCTCAAGCTGACTATCATTCCGCGCGGTGGTGGGACCGGTTACACCGGCGGCGCCGTGCCGCTGGATAAATTTTCCGCCGTCATTAACACCGAGAAACTGGATGCGATTTCCGGCGTGGAACACCTCGTGCTGCCCGGCCTGAGCCAGCCGTATGCCACGATACGCTGCGGCGCGGGCGCGGTGACGCGCCGGGTGATGGAAGCTGCCGAAAATAACAATCTGGTGTTTGCGGTCGATCCGACTTCGGCGGATGCCTCGTGCATCGGCGGCAACGTGTCGATGAACGCTGGCGGCAAAAAAGCGGTGTTGTGGGGCACGGCGCTGGACAACCTCGCTTCATGGCGCATGGTCACGCCGGACGGGCTGTGGATGGAAGTCGAGCGGCTGGACCACAACCTAGGCAAGATACACAATACCGCCACGGCCAGCTTCCGCATCAGCCGTTTTGAAATGGACGGTAAGACGCCGCACGGTGCGCCGGAAATTTTGGATATTCCCGGCAGCGCGTTCCGCAAGGCCGGGCTGGGTAAGGACGTGACGGATAAATTTCTGTCCGGCTTGCCGGGCATCCAGAAGGAAGGCTGCGACGGCATTATCACCTCGGCGCGTTTTATCCTGCACCGCGCACATCAGCACACCCGCACCGTGTGCCTGGAATTTTTCGGCCAGGTGCGCGAAGCCGTGCCCGCCATCGTCGAAATCACTTCGCTATTCGACAGCCGCAGCTCACCCCCTTCCCCCTTCTCCCTTCCCCCTTCCCCTGTTTTCCTGGCCGGGCTGGAGCATCTCGACGAGCGTTATCTCAAGGCCGTCGGCTATGCCGCCAAATCCAAGCGCGGCACACGCCCGAAGATGATACTGATCGCCGATGTGGTCAGCGATGACGCGGATGCGGCGGCGCGGGCGGCTTCGGAAATCGTGCGCCTCGCCAACTTGCGCAGCGGCGAAGGCTTCATCGCGGTGTCGGCCGAAGCGCGCAAAAAATTCTGGCTGGATCGCGCGCGCACCGCCGCGATCGCCAAACACACCAATGCCTTCAAGGTCAATGAAGACGTGGTGATCCCGCTGCCGCGCATGGGCGATTATTGCGATGGCGTGGAGCGCATCAACATCGAGTTGTCGCTACAAAACAAGCTCAAACTGCTGGACGCGCTCGACGAGTTTTTTGCCGGTGAGTTGCCGCTGCATTACCAGGATGACGAGCAGCTCGGCGATGCGGAATTGCTCGGCAACCGCGCGCAGGACGCCAGACAATTGCTGGCGGAGGTGCGGGTGCGCTGGCAATGGTTGCTGGATAATCTGGATGCGCCGCTGGCACAAATTCCTCATGGTCTCGCTCTATCAGGTGAGAAGGGCAACCCCCCTCTCCCGCAGGCGGGAGAGGGGCTGGGGGTGAGA
>SCPW01000111.1 GCA_004298605.1 Gallionella sp. | reverse complement strand
CGTGTTTAAAGAAAATAGTGGGTTTGCCGATAAACGTGTGGAAGGTTAGTAGTGATGGCCAGCGATAAAAAATCAGGTGATAAATTGCTTTACTGTTCATTTTGCGGCAAGAGCCAGCACGAGGTGCGCAAGCTGATTGCGGGCCCGTCGGTGTTCGTGTGCGATGAATGCATCACGCTGTGCAACGACATCATGCGTGAGGAAATACAGAGTGAAAATACCAAGGCCGACAGGACGGACTTGCCTGTGCCGAAAGAAATCTGCGCGGCGCTGGACGAGTATGTGATCGGGCAGGAGCAGGCCAAGCGCATCCTGTCGGTGGCCGTGTACAACCACTACAAGCGCCTCAAGAGCAGCGACAAGGATGGCGTAGAGTTGGCCAAGAGCAATATCCTGCTGGTCGGGCCGACCGGCTCCGGCAAGACCTTGCTGGCGCAGACTCTGGCGCGCCTGCTGGATGTGCCGTTCGTGATGGCGGACGCCACCACGCTGACCGAGGCGGGTTATGTCGGCGAGGATGTTGAAAATATCATCCAGAAGCTGTTGCAGACCTGCGACTATGATGTGGAAAAGGCGCAGCGCGGCATCGTGTATGTGGATGAGATCGACAAAATTTCCCGCAAGTCGGACAACCCCTCGATTACCCGCGACGTGTCCGGTGAAGGGGTACAGCAGGCGTTGCTCAAGCTGATCGAAGGCACCAAGGCTTCGATCCCGCCGCAGGGCGGGCGCAAGCATCCGAACACGGAATTTCTGCAGGTGGACACCACGAACATTTTGTTTATCTGCGGCGGCGCGTTTGACGGGCTGGAAAAAGTTATCCGCAACCGCTCGGAGAAGGCGGGTATCGGCTTTGGGGCAACCATCAGCAGCAAGAATGAGCGCAAGACCGGCGAGACTTTGCGTGGAGTGGAGCCGGAAGACCTGATCAAGTTTGGCCTGATCCCGGAGTTTGTCGGGCGTCTGCCGGTGGTGGCGACGCTGGAAGAACTGGACGAGGCTGCGCTGGTTAAAATTCTCACCGAGCCGAAGAATGCGCTGACCAAGCAGTACCAGAAATTATTCGCGATGGAGAATGTCAGCCTGGAATTCCGGGACGGCGTGCTGCTGGCAATTGCGCGCAAGGCATTGGCGCGCAAGACCGGCGCGCGCGGGCTGCGCTCGATACTCGAACATGCGCTGCTGGATGTGATGTTCGATTTACCCTCCATGGACAATGTCAGCAAGGTTGTGCTGGACGAAACAGGCTCGACAGGGGAAATCAAGTCCATCGTTATTTACGCGGATACCCACAAGGCGGCCTGATCCGGCCTGTTTTTACTCATTCTTTATCTTGTCCCGATGGGGGCGCTTGAATTTATTTGAGCCACCCCCATTTAACCTTCCAGCCAACGAAAAGGTTATTGCCATGTTAGAACAAGATACCCCGAGCACTACGACAATCAACTTGCACCCGCTGTTGCCCTTGCGCGACGTCGTGGTGTTTCCGCATATGGTCATCCCGCTGTTCGTCGGTCGCGCAAAATCCATCAAGGCGCTGGAGACGGCCATGGAAGCCGGTAAGGGCATCGTGCTGGTCGCGCAGAAATCGGCTGCCAAGGACGACCCCGGCAGGGATGATTTGTACGCCATCGGCAGCATGGCGAACATTCTGCAAATGCTCAAACTGCCCGACGGTACGGTGAAAGTGCTGGTGGAAGGCACGCAGCGCATCAACGTGCTGCGCGTGTTTGACGCGGACAGCCATTTTGATGCCGAGGTGGAAATCGTTCCTGCCGAAGATGGGACGGACAGCGAGTCCGAAGCGATGCGCCGCGCGCTGATCGCCCAGTTTGACCAATATGTAAAACTCAACAAAAAAATTCCGCCGGAAATCCTGACGTCGCTGGCCGGCATTGATGATGCCGGTCGTCTGGCCGATACGATTGCCGCCCATCTGCCGCTCAAGCTGGAGCAGAAGCAGGAAGTGCTGGAAGTTTTTGGCGTGCGCAAACGCCTCGAACATCTGCTCGGCCTGCTGGAAGCAGAGATCGATATTCTGCAGGTCGAGAAACGTATCCGTGGCCGGGTAAAGCGCCAGATGGAAAAGAGCCAGCGCGAGTACTATCTGAACGAGCAGGTCAAGGCGATTCAGAAAGAGTTGGGCGAGGGTGAGGAGGGTGCCGACTTTGACGATGTGGAAAAGAAAATCAAGGCCGCGCACATGCCGAAGGAGGCGCGCACCAAGGCTGAGGCCGAGCTGAAGAAGCTGCGCCTGATGTCGCCGATGTCAGCCGAAGCCACCGTGGTGCGCAACTACATCGACGTGCTGATCGGTTTGCCGTGGAAGAAAAAAACCAAAATCAGCGCCGATCTGAAAAAGGCTGAAGTGGTGCTGGAAGAGGATCATTATGGTCTGGATAAAGTCAAAGAGCGCATTCTCGAATATCTGGCCGTGCAGCAGCGCGTGGATAAGCTGAAGGCGCCCATTCTTTGCCTGGTCGGGCCGCCGGGCGTGGGCAAGACTTCGCTGGGGCAATCCATCGCGCGCGCCACCAACCGCAAGTTTGTGCGCATGTCGCTGGGCGGGGTGCGCGATGAATCGGAGATCCGTGGTCATCGCCGCACCTATATCGGTTCCATGCCCGGAAAAATTTTACAGAACATGAGCAAGGTCGCGGTGAAAAACCCGTTGTTCCTGCTCGATGAAGTGGACAAGATGGGCATGGATATGCGCGGCGATCCCTCTTCCGCGCTGCTGGAAGTGCTTGATCCGGAGCAGAACAGCACATTTGTCGACCACTATGTCGAGGTCGAGTACGACCTTTCCGATGTGATGTTCGTGGCGACGGCAAATACCTTGAACATTCCTGATGCCTTGATGGACCGCATGGAGGTCATCCATGTCTCCAGCTACATGGAAGACGAGAAAATCAACATTGCCACGCGCTATCTGGTGCCCAAGGCAATGAAGAACAACGGCCTGAAGCCGGAAGAAATCAATATTACCGAAAGCGCGTTGCGCGACATCGTGCGCTATTACGTGCGCGAAGCGGGGGTGCGAGGTCTGGAGCGGGAAATCTCCAAGATTTGCCGCAAGGTGGTGAAATCGCTTTCGCTAAAAGACAGCGCCAAAAAGATCGCCATCAGTGCGCGCAATCTCGATAAATACTTGGGTGTGCGCCGCTATTCTTACGGCGTTGCCGAAAAGAACAACCAGGTCGGGCAGGTGACCGGGTTGGCATGGACCGAAGTCGGCGGCGAATTGCTGACGATCGAGACCGCCGTGTTGCCGGGCAAGGGCAAGACCACCACCACCGGGAAGCTTGGCGAGGTGATGCAGGAGTCCATCCAGGCCGCCCTGAGCGTGGTGCGTGGCCGCGCCAGGCGGCTGGGGATAAATGAAGAGTTTTATCAGAAGAACGATTTGCATATCCACTTGCCGGAAGGCGCCATTCCAAAGGATGGCCCGAGCGCTGGCATAGGCATGTGTACGGCGATGGTCTCGGCGCTGACGGGAATCCCGGTGCGTGCCGATGTGGCGATGACCGGCGAAATCACCTTGCGCGGCGAAGTGCTGCCGATCGGTGGCTTGAAAGAGAAACTGCTGGCGGCGCAACGTGGGGGCATCAAGGTGGTTTTGATCCCGGAAGAAAACACCAAGGATCTGGCCGAAATTCCAGACAACATCAAAAACAAGCTGGATATACATCCGGTCAAGTGGATAGACCAGGTGCTGGAACTGGCTCTGGAGCGCAAACCGGAGCCATTGCCGGAATCGCCCGAGGGTGTTGCGCCCGCCGGTTTACCGGCAATCGATAATGCCCAGGAAGCGTCGCCGCTGACCAAGCATTAAGGGGTAGTCCGATAGCAGTTAGTCTGTCGCGGCGCAAGATAAAAAAATTATCGTAATCGCTTGACCAAGGCTGCGAAGCCTTGATATAAAGCCGTTACAGGGCTTTTCCTGTTTATCAACCACTAGCAAAGGGGAGTTACGTGAATAAATCCGATTTGATTGATGCAATTGCAAAATCTGCTGATATTTCCAAGGCAACCGCTGGCCGTGCGCTGGATGGGGCCATAGATTCCATCAAGAAGGCGCTGAAAAAAGGTGATGCGGTGAGTCTGGTTGGTTTTGGTACTTTCAAAGTTGGGAAACGCGCTGCGCGTAATGGCCGCAACCCTCGCACCGGCGAGACGATCAAGATCAAGGCGGCCAAGGTTCCAAAATTTACCGCTGGCAAAGGCCTGAAGGATGCTGTAAACTAGTCGACTTTGCAGGGTGCTTAGCTCAGATGGTAGAGCGTCGCCCTTACAAGGCGAATGTCGGCGGTTCGATCCCGTCAGCACCCACCAGGCAAAATGGTTTTTGGAGTGGTAGTTCAGTTGGTTAGAATACCGGCCTGTCACGCCGGGGGTCGCGGGTTCGAGTCCCGTCCACTCCGCCAAATCAAGGCGAACGCAAGTTCGCCTTTTTTTTCGTTCAGTAAAACAATGTTCGGGTGTTATCGCTATGTTTGATTTTGTCCATGAAAAAAAACGGTTGGTGCAGATTGTCCTGGCGCTCATCATCTTGCCGTTTGCATTCTGGGGTGTGGATTCATATCAACGCTCGGGAAATGTGGAAGCCCCGGCTTTGGTGGATGGCACAAAAATTACGCAACAGGAATTTGAAAACGCGTTGCGCCAGCAGAAGGATCGTTTGCGCGAAACATTGGGGAGCAATTTCAATGCGGCGATGCTGGACAACCCGGAAATGCGGCGCGCGGTGATGGACAATCTGGTCGCGCAACGCCTGCTGGTCGTGCGTGCCAAGGCGGTCGGCCTGGCGGTTACCGATGAGCAGTTGTCGCAGGTTATCCAGGGTATCGAGGCGTTCCAGGATAACGGGAAATTCAACAAAAAACGCTACGAAACCGCGTTGGCAGGCCAGAATATGGCGCCGTTGGTATTCGAGGCGCGCTTGCGTGACGAGTTGCTCGGGCAGCAGGTGCGCGATGCATACGCGCAAAATGGATTTGCTTCGAACAGCGTGGTGGATAACATCATTCGTTTGTACGAGCAGCAACGTGTGATAAGCGTGTCCAGCATACCGCTCCAGTCTTTTGTCGCCCAAAGCAAAGTGAGCGAAGCCGACCTGAAGAAATATTACGAGCAGAACCAGAAAGAATTTCAGAGCCCGGAGCAGGCCAGGGTTGAATACGTGAAGCTTTCCATGGATGGCCTGTCGGGCAAGGTTGACGTGACCACGGATGAAGTGCGCCAATATTACGATGCGCACCAGAATGACTTCGGTGCGCCGGAACAGCGCCAGGCGGCGCATATCCTGATCGCCGTGGCCGCTACCGCACCGCAGGCCGAACAGGATGCTGCCAAGGCGAAGGCCGGGCAGTTGCTGCAGCAAGCCAAACAAAGCCCCGGCAAGTTTGCCGAACTGGCCAAGCTGAATTCGCAGGATCCCGGTTCTGCCGCGAATGGCGGAGACCTTGGATTTTTTGGCCGCGGCATGATGGTCAAGCCGTTCGAAGACGCCGCATTTTCTCTCCAGCAGGGTGAAACCAGCGATCTGGTGAAGTCGGATTTCGGTTATCACATCATCAAGCTGCTTGCAATCAAACCTTCCAAACTCTTGCCGTTCGACGAGGCGCGTGAAGGCGTCGCGAATAAATTGCGCCAGCAAAAAGCCGCCGACATGTTTGCCGAACTGGCGGAGAAATTCAGCAATACCGTTTATGAGCAAAGCGGCACCTTGAAGCCGGCGGCCGATCTGGCTGGCGCGAAAATCGAGCAGAGCGGGTGGCTGATCAAAGCCTCTGCCGCGGGCGAACCTTGGACGGCAAAGATGTTGCAGGCGATTTTTACCGACGAAGCCGTAAAGAACAAACGCAACACGGCTGCGGTCGAGGTGGCGCCGAATACGCTGGTTGCCGCGCGGATACTCGAATATAAACCGGCCGCCGTGCGCGCATTGAGCGAAGTGCAGGAAGTGATCCGCCAGAAACTGTTGCA
>SCPW01000110.1 GCA_004298605.1 Gallionella sp. | reverse complement strand
CGTAAGTGACATCGGCGGCGTAAGCGGCCTGTTTATCGCCTGACGGCATTTGCGACAGGATCACACCCACTGACAGGCCGAGGAAGCGGTACAGCTTGCCCATCCACTCGGCATCGCGGCTGGCCAGATAGTCATTCACCGTAACGACATGCACACCCTTGCCGGAAATCGCATTCAGGTAGACCGGCAGGGTGGCCATCAGGGTTTTGCCTTCGCCGGTGCGCATTTCGGCGATCTTGCCGTAATGCAGAACCATGCCGCCGATCAGTTGCACATCGTAATGGCGCATCCCCAATGCGCGGGTGCCGGCTTCGCGCACCACGGCAAACGCCTCCGGCAGCAGCGCGTCGAGCGTTTCGCCCTGTGCGAAACGCTGCCTGAAGCTGTCGGTTTTTCCGCGCAACTCCTCATCGCTCAATTTGGCGATATCGGCTTCAAGCTTGTTAATGGTTTGTACGGTAGCGCGGTATTGCTTGATCAAGCGGTCATTGCGGCTACCAAAGACACTTTTCAGTACACGGGAAATCATGTTTTTCCAAACTACGAAATAATTAAAGCTTTCAACTGCAAATAATAAAGGGTGAGGCTAATCATCACCTCACCCTCACCTAGAGCCTATCTCACCCTGTTAACTGGCGGCTTTTTGCAAGAAACGCACGGGATTCTGGGCGATGCCTTTATAGCGGACTTCAAAGTGCAAATGGTTGCCGGTGGAACGCCCGGTGCTGCCGACTTCGGCAATCTTCTCGCCGCGCCGCACCACCTGTCCGGCTTTCACCAGCAACCGCGAGGCATGCGCGTAGCGCGTCACTACGTCGTTGCCGTGATCGATTTCGACCATATTACCATATTGGGGGTGCTGGTCAGAATAGGCTACCACGCCGCCTGCCGAGGCGCGGATCGCCGTCCCCGCCTGAACCATATAATCGACGCCTTCATGCATCGCATTTGCACCGGTAAAAGGATCCAGGCGCCAGCCGAAATTCGACGAATAAAACCCCTCGGTGATCGGCGGTATCGACGGCAGCAACTTGCGGTTCAATTGATTCTGCAACAGCATGGTTTCCAGGGCCAGCAGCTTGTCGCTGCGGTCATTGACCGCACGGCTCAATCCATTCAATTGCTGTTCCAGGCTGTTCACCGACATTTCCTGCGCAGACAAAGCTACAAGCGGCCCGCCCTGCGCGGGCGGCTGATCAAACCCGAATTCCTCAGGCTTCATGCCGCTCAGCTTGGCCAAGCGCGCGCCCAGCGCGTCCAGGCGCTGCATCTGTGCCTGCATCTGGCCAACCCTGGCCGCCATCGCATCCAGGCTGCTATCCACATAAGACTGCTGTTTTTGCTGCTCTTCGCTGTGGATTTTGGACAGCAGGGTGCGCACCCCGTCGCTCATCCCTTCCGGCGCAAAGCGCACCAGCGTGTACTGCAACGT